>NZ_JBHMCY010000031.1:0-81202 GCF_042430725.1 Streptomyces cinereospinus
CGGTCGCTTCCTTTGTACTCACCCTCTCGGGCTTTCCTCCGGGCTTCCCTTCGGTCCTGCGTTTCCGACTCTATCAGATCTTCACTCGACCCGATTTCCTCGGTGCTTTCCAGGATCCCGCTCTCGCGTTTCCCTTTCCGGCGCTTCCGACTCTATCAGAACCTTTTCGGCCTGATTCCCAGTCAGCGGGGTGCGTCTTCCCGGCCGTTAAGCCGTTCCGACGTCCGAAACCCTAGCGGATCCGCTCGGCGATTCCCAATCGAGTCGACCGGGTCGCCGATTCCCGGCGGAATTCAATTCCGGGCGCGCCGGAACTGACCCCGTCAGGAGATCGCGCTGTGGTGTGGTGTGCCGCTCTCGCGGCGGGAGGTGCGGCCGGAGAACCGTTACGGCTCCGCGGCAACCCGAAGAACTCTACGGATCGGGCGGGGGCGCTGTCAAGCATCCCTCGTCCATCTTCTGTCCGTGCCCCGTCCACTCCCCTGTGAGGAGCCGTCGGCCCCGGTCAGTCGAGGTCGCTGAGGCGGCCGCCGGCGTCCGGCTGGGCGTGCTCGACCCGGCGCAGGAGCCTGGTCAGGACCTCGCCGAGGGTCGTGCGCTCGTCCGGGGAGAGGTCTTGGAGGAGGTCCTCCTCGAAGACGGACGCGAGCCGCATCGCCGCGAGCCACTTCTCACGGCCCTCCGACGTCAGCTCCACGATCACCCGGACGCGGTTGTTCTCGTCCCGCTCCCGGGTCACCAGTCCCTCGCCGACCATGCGGTCGATCCGGTGGGTCATCGCGGCCGGCGTCAGTCCGAGGCGCTTGGCGAGGTCGCCGGGGCCCATCCGGTAGGGGGCGCCGGACAGGACGAGGGCCTTGAGGACCTCCCAGTCGGCGTTGCTGATGCCGAGGTCGGCGGTCTGGCGGCCGTAGGCGACGTTCATGCGGCGGTTCAGCCGGGACAGCGCCGAGACGATCTTCTCGACCTGGGGGTCGAGGTCCTGGAACTCGCGCTGGTAGGCGGCGATCTGCTCTTCGAGGGTCGGCTCGGTGACGCCGGGGGTGTCGCCCATGGGTCGAAGTATGGCACGAGGGTCGTTGGCGTTGAAGTCCTTCTATGTGTACTCTTTAGTATTGAAATTTAGCTTCGAAGTCTTCACGTCTAACCACTGGAGCTGCACGATCTTGGAAGAGGTGAACGTGACCAGGGCGATGGGCGCAGCGATGCACCGGGTCCACGTGGGTAACGCACTCAGCGCCTTCGGGCTCGGCTTCACCGTCCCCTACCTGTACGTCTATGTGGCGCAGGTGCGGGGGCTGGGGGCCGTGACGGCGGGGCTCGTCCTCGCCGTCTTCGCCGTTGCCGCGCTGATCGTGCTGCCGTTCGCCGGGCGGGCCCTCGTCCGGCGGGGTTCGCTGCCGGTGCTGCTCGCCGCCCTGGTCACCGCTGCCGCCGGGGCGCTGAGCCTGGGGCTCACGGGCAACGCGACCGCCGTGCTGGCGTCGGCGGCCGCGCTGGGTGCCGGGCAGGCCGTGTTGCAGCCCGCGCTGGCGACGATGATCGTTGACTGCTCGTCGGCGGAGACGCGGTCGCGGGCGTTCGCCACGCAGTTCTTCCTGCAGAACCTGGGGCTGGGGGTCGGCGGGCTCATCGGAGGGCACCTGGTCGACGCGACGCGGGTGTCGTCGTTCACGCTGTTGTTCGCGATCGAGGCGGCGATGTTCCTGCTGCTGGTCGCGGTGCTGGCGAGCGTGCGGATGCCGCGGGCGCCGCGGATCGAGGAGACGCCGGCGGCGGCCGGGGCCGCCGGGGGCAGCTGGAAGCAGCTGCTGCGGAATCGGGCGATGGTGCAGCTGTGCGTGCTCGGGTTCGTGCTGTTCTTCGCCTGCTACGGGCAGTTCGAGTCGGGGCTCAGCGCGTACGGCGTCGAGGCGGCCGGGGTCTCCACGTCCGCGCTCGGGACGGCGCTGGCCGCGAACACCGCGGTGATCGTCGTGGCGCAGTTCCTGGTGCTGAGGTTCGTGGAGCGGCGGCGGCGGTCGCGGGTGATCGCCGCGGTGGGGCTGATCTGGGCCGTGGCGTGGGTCGCCGCGGGATACGCCGGACTCGGGCACGGCAGCCGGGAGATGGCGACGGCCGCCTTCGTCTCGACCTACGCGCTGTTCGGGCTGGGTGAGGCGATGCTGTCGCCGACGGTGGCCCCGCTGGTCGCCGATCTCGCTCCGAAGGGCATGGCGGGGCAGTACAACTCCGCCTTCGCGCTGGTGAAGCAGCTGGCACTGGCCGTGGGGCCGGCCGTGGGCGGGCCCATGGGGGCCTCGCTGCACGCGCCGTACATCGTGACGTTCCTGCTGTTCTCGCTGGGGATCACCGTCCTCGCCGTGCGGCTGGGGCGGCGGCTGACCGAGGCGCAGGACCAGCCGTGGGCGGCGCGCAGCCGGGTGGTGACGCGGGGCGGGGCCGCGGAGCCGGTGCCGGCGGAGGCCTAGTAGGAGCCGGCCCTCGGCGGTGTCCTCACGACGGTTTGTTCGGCAGTGCGAACTCGCACCACACCGCCTTCCCACCGCCGGGGGTTCTCCGGCAGCCCCAGGCCGAGGCGATCGTCGCCACGATCGCGATGCCCCGGCCCGACTCGTCGCCCGGTTCCGCGCGGCGGCGGCGTGGGAGGTGGTCGTCGCCGTCGGTGACCTCGATGATCAGGCGGCGGTCGGTGCGGCGCAGACGCAGGCGCATGGGCGGGGTGCCGTGCTGGAGGGAGTTGGCGACGAGTTCGCTGGCGGCCAGCACGCCCAGGTCGTGCAGGTCGGCCGGGAAGCGCCAGCTGGTGAGGACACCGGAGGCGAAGGCACGCGCGCGGGGAGCCGCCTCGACGCCGCCGAGCAGTTCCAGGGCGGCGTTGCGGAAGAGGTCGCCGTCGATGCCGGTGCGGGCCGGGTGCTGGAGGACCAGGACGGCCACGTCGTCGTCGTGGCCGGCGGTGACGCCCGCCGAGCGGAGCAGGCGGTCGCAGATCACCTGGGGTGTGCCCGTGGCGCCGGCCAGGGCGTGCTGCAGGGCCTCGATGCCCTCGTCGAGGTCCGCGTCCCGGCGTTCGACCAGTCCGTCCGTGTAGAGGACGGCCGTGGAGCCGGGGGCGAGGGGGACGGAGCCCGAGGCGTGCATCCAGCCGCCGGTGCCCAGGGGCGGGCCGGTGGGTTCGTCGGCGCGCAGGACGGTGCCGTGCTCGTCGCGGACGAGGATGGGGAGGTGGCCGGCGGAGGCGTACACCAGCCGGCCCTCGTTCGGGTCGTGGATGGCGTACACGCAGGTGGCGATCTGGTTGGCGTCGATCTCGGTGGCGAGGCCGTCGAGGAGCTGGAGGATCTCGTGCGGGGGGAGGTCGAGGCGGGCGTACGCGCGGACGGCCGTGCGGAGCTGGCCCATGACCGCCGCGGCGCGGACGCCGCGGCCCATGACGTCGCCGATGACCAGGGCGGTGCGGCCGCCGCCGAGGGTGATCACGTCGTACCAGTCGCCGCCGACGGCGGTCTCCGTGCCGCCCGGCTGGTAGGCGACGGCGATGCGCAGGTCGTCCGGTTGTTCGAGCTCCTGGGGGAGGAGGGAGCGCTGGAGGGTGACGGCCGTCTCGCGCTGGCGGCGTTCGCTGGCTCTGAGCCGTTCGGCGGCCTCGGCGTGGTCGGTGACGTCGGTGGCGAAGATAAGGACGCCCGCTCCGTCGCCGTCGGCCACAGGGGTGCAGGTGAAGGTGTAGCAGCGGCCGTCGGGGGCCTTGCGGGACTTGACCGTGCGGGGCTTGCCGCTGCGCAGGACCTGGTCGAGCAGGGGCAGCAGGCCCAGGTCGCGGAGCTCGGGGAGGGCCTCGCCGGCCGGTTCGCCCGCCGGGCGGCCGCCGAAGGCGGTGGCGTAGGCGTCGTTGACGTAGGCGAGGCGGTGGTCGGGGCCGTGGACGAGGGCGACCAGGGCGGGGACGCGTTCGAGGACCGCGCGGACCGGCAGTTCGTCGACGGCGGGGGCCGGCGGGGCGTCGTCGGTCAGGTGTTCGGCGCGGGCCGCGGGGACGGAGCCGTCCCCCCGGCGGTCATGGGTGACCGCCGGGTCGGTCCGCGCTGCTGCGCGACGCTGCGTTCCGGGGAGCCGGGCGCTCCAGCGCGTGAAGTTCACGAATCCTTGCCTCGTGTAGTCGTCGTCGACCGGCTCCGGACCAGGCCCGGTCCCCCGGGGGGTGGCGCGGCGGTGGCTCGTCACGACCCCTGGGAAGTGCAGCACTGGGGAAAAGCCTCGTGGGTTCGGTGGGCAGGGTGGGCGGCGGTCCGCCCTGACGCGCGGACCAGTCTGACAGGGTGGCCGACCGGGTCGACATCCGTCAGACGCCGGGGTGGCCGCGAGAGTTCCTCGGGAGGGTCAGGTCGACCCCTTCGGGTCGTAAGGAGGCTTTCCCCCGGCCGCGAGTTCGAACTCCGCTCGGGGGTGTTCGAGTGAACCGAGGGAGACGACCTCCCGCTTGAAGAGGCCCGCGAGGATCCATTCGGCGAGTACGCGCGCCTTGCGGTTGACGGTCGGCACCCTGCTCAGGTGGTAGGCCCGGTGCATGACCCACGCGGGGTAGCCCTTCACCTTGTGCCCGTAGACGTGGGCGACGCCCTTGTGCAGCCCGAGGGAGGCGACCGAGCCGACGTACTTGTGGGCGTACGTCTCCAGGGGCTCGCCGCGCAGGGAGTGGACGATGTTGTCGCCGAGCACCTTCGCCTGGCGGAGCGCGTGCTGGGCGTTGGGGGCGCACTCCGGGCGCGATGCGCCGGGCGAGCCGGGTGCGGCGGTGGCGGTGACGGCGGTGGTCTCGGGGGCGGCCGTGACGTCGGGGACGGCGGCGGCGTCACCGGCGGCCCACGCGTGCGCGTGCCCCTCGATCGCCAGCTCCGGGGTGCACTTCAGGCGGCCCCGGCCGGTGCGCGGCAGGTCGGTGGCGGCGAGCAGCGGATGGGGTTTGACGCCGGCCGTCCAGACGACCGTACGGGTGGGGAACCGCTGTCCGTCGCTGAGCACCGCCACCCGGTCGGCGCAGGACTCCAGGCGGGTCTCCAGCAGCACCTGGACGTTGCGGCGGCGCAGCTCGGTGACCGTGTAGCGGCCGAGGTCCTCGCCGACCTCGGGGAGGATGCGGCCGGAGGCCTCGACGAGGATCCACTTCAGGTCCTCGGGACCGACGTTGTGGTAGTAGCGGGTGGCGTGGCGGGCCATGTCCTCCAGCTCGCCGAGCGCCTCGACGCCGGCGTAGCCGCCGCCGACGAAGACGAAGGTGAGGGCCGCGTCGCGCAGGGCGGGGTCGCGGGTGGAGGAGGCGATGTCCAGCTGCTCCAGGACGTGGTTGCGCAGGCCGATGGCCTCCTCGACGGTCTTGAAGCCGATGCCGTGGTCGGCGAGGCCGGGGACGGGCAGGGTGCGCGCGACCGAGCCGGGGGCGAGCACCAGTTCGTCGTACGGCAGCCGCTCCGTGGGGGCGCCGTCCTCGGCGGCGAGGGTGGTGACGGTGGCCAGGCGTTCGGCGTGCCGGACGGAGCGGACCTCGCCCACGATCACCCGGCAGTCGGGCAGGACCCGGCGCAGCGGCACGACGACGTGGCGCGGGGAGATGGAACCGGCGGCCGCCTCGGGGAGGAACGGCTGGTAGGTCATGTAGGGGTCGGGCGTGACGACCGTGATCTCGGCCTCGCCCCGGCGCAGTTCCCGCCGCAGTCCGCGCTGCAGGCGCAGGGCCGTGTACATCCCGACGTAGCCGCCACCGACAACGAGAATGCGCGCACGTTCCTTCACCGTCCCATGACGCACCCGGCGCTTCCGTTTGTCCACAGCCCCGGCGATGTGTGTGACCGGGCTGGGAGCGCGCCCATGGTTGGCCGAAACGGCCCGGTGTGCGGGAGCCGCGCAGGTCAGCGGGTGTGAGCCGGGTGGGGCGAGGGGGTGTGATGGGGATGTATACGACCCGTACGCCGATCGGGGGGCGCTCCGTGCGGAACGTGCCCCTTCTGAATTGACTGTCTCTCAACTATGTTCGTGTGTCGACGGGGTGTAGGGGGATGCGCTCGTCGGCTTTCGGGGTTCGCGACGGGCGGGCCCGGCGGCCGGCGGGCCGGGTCACGGTAGGGGCCTGTTCCCCGCGCCCTCCGACCACCTGTGCGGGGAGTGTCTCCGGGGGGAGACGTCATTACCGGGGGAATTCGTATGCATATTCAGGACTCTCGTTGGTCAACCGTGACGGCCGTCGCCCCTGGTGGCGCGGTCGCCGCGGCGGCGGGCAACGGACGCGGGGACGGCCCGCGGACCGCGCCGCTGCGGGTGGACGCACAGCGCAACCTCGAACATGTACTGCGGGCCGCGCGCGAGGTCTTCGGCGAGCTGGGGTACGGCGCGCCGATGGAGGACGTGGCACGCCGCGCGCGGGTCGGCGTCGGCACGGTCTACCGACGCTTCCCGAGCAAGGACGTCCTGGTGCGGCGGATCGCCGAGGAGGAGACCTCCCGGCTGACCGACCAGGCCCGGGCGGCGCTCGGCCAGGAGGACGAGCCCTGGTCGGCCCTGTCGCGCTTCCTGCGCACGTCGGTGGCGTCCGGCGCCGGGCGCCTGCTGCCGCCGCAGGTGCTGCGCGTCGGTGTCGCCGAGGAGGACGAGGGCGACGCGGCGCGCGTGCCGCAGCAGCGGACGCAGCCGGGCGCCGGTGAGCTGCGGCTGGTGCCGGAGGCGTCGGCGGCAGCCGAGGGCGACGCCGGGGCGGCGGCCCTGCTCGACGTGGTGGGCCGGCTCGTGGAGCGGGCGCGCGCGGCGGGTGAGCTGCGGCCGGACGTGTCGGTCTCGGACGTCCTGCTGGTGATCGCGACGGCGGCGCCCCCGCTGCCGGACGCGGCGCAGCAGGCGGCGGCCTCGGCGCGGCTGCTGGACATCCTCCTGGAGGGTCTGCGGTCGCGGCCGGTGTGACGGTGGGTGCGGGCCGGCGTGGGCGCGGCCGCCGTCCCGGCGTCCGTGCCCGCACCGGCCCGTCCTCACCCGTGTCCGGTCGCGGACGGCTGAGCACCGGCACCGGCTCGCGAGAGCACGCCACGGACGGGCGGACGGTCCGCGCGACCGCCTCCGGGCACCGGCCGCTGCGGCAGCCCGACCCCTGTTCGGCACGGACTGGGCAGGCGGCGGGGGCTGACCGGCCAGGTGCTCGCGCCGGGCGGAGTGCGCCCCGTAAGCGGCCACGCTCCGGACGGTGGTGAGACCCGTCCCGCCCGTCAACGCTCATCGCGGGACGGCTTCGCGGTGTTCGCCGCGCAGGCCGGCCGGGCCTCCGAGGACCGGACAGGCCCGTACGGCGTACTCGGGGCCGCGGGCGCCGCGTACCGCCCGCAGCACACGGGCGAAGACCCGCGCGGTGTCCGGCACCGACACCCTGGGCCTGGGGGCGGACGTGCGCGCCGTGCACGCGGCCGGGCAGTCCCCGGCCACGCGGGCGTTCCGTTCGCTGCCGGTGCGCCGGCAGGCCGTGCCGTGGCACACCGGGGTCGAGGACGAGTCGCCGAGCGAGGCCGCCCAGCTCTTCGGGCTCGACGCCGGCGGAGTCCGCGTTCACCTGCGCGTGTCCGTCACGCGCCGGACGCCAGGGCCCCCCGACGCGGAGCGATCCCCGCGGGCACCGCACGCGCGCGGGCGGGTGTCCCGGTCCAGCAGGTGCCCCGCCGGGCCAGCAGCCGCCGCAGCCACAGCTCCAGGGAGACCAGGTCCGCCAGGCCGTCCAGGGGCAGCGGCTCGCCCTGGGTGGCCGCGCGCAGTGCCTTGCGGACGACCCGGGCCTCGACCAGGCCCGCCTCCGCCAGCAGGGGCGTGTCGAACAGCGCCATCAGGGAGTCGACCGCCACCCTCAGCCCGGCCCGCGCGGCGGCCGCCGCCGGCGCCTGCGAGGGGGCGCCCCAGCCGGGTGGGAGGTCGGTGATGCCGGCCCCTCGCAGGACCGTGCGCAGGATCGCCGCGCGGGCGCCGGGCTGGACCCGCAGGGCCTCGGGCAGGGCGCGGCAGGCGCGGACGACCTGGTTGTCGAGGAACGGCGCGTGCAGCCGCTGGAAGCGGATCTCGGCGGCCTGTTCGAGTACCCGCAGGTCCGCCGCCGTGCGCGCGAGCGCCGCCCGCGCGCGGAAGTCGCCCGGCCGCTGGCCGGGTCCCAGCCCGGCGCCGGAGCGATGGGCCGACCCCTGCAAGCGAATCGATACTTCAGCCAGTGCCTCCCCCGTCAGCCAGCGCGCCGCCGGTCCCGGTCTGGCCCAGGTCAGCGCGGCGAGCGAGGCACCGACCGCGCCACCCGGCTCCTCGAAGCGCTTGTGCAGCAGCCGCTCGGCGAGGCCCTCCAGTCCGGAGCCGTACGGGGTGCGGGCCAGCCGCCGTGCCGCCGCGTACACGCGCGCGGGGACCAGTACCGAGCCGTCGGCCTTGGCCAGGGCGGCGACCGGACGGACCAGGTGCCGCCGCTGCCGGTCCATCAGCAGGTCGGCGAGGCGGGCGGGGTGGGCGTCCAGCACCTGGCGGGCGCCGTAGCCGGTGAGGTGGTCCGCGCTGCCGGAGGCGAGCCGGGCGCGGTGCCGGACGGCGCTGACCAGGCTGGGGCCGGGTTCGTCGGTGAGGGCGCCGTCGAGGGTGGCGTACGGCAGGGTCTCCTCGCCGCCCGTCACCACCACGTGGTGGAAGCGGGGGTCGGCGGCCAGCGCGCCCGCCCGCTGGAGCTCGGCCTCCCGGCCGCCCACCGCCAGGTCGTTGAAGGTGACCGCCAGCAGCCGCTCGCCCGCGCCCGTGCCGTGTCCCAGGACGGTGCCCGGCGTGCCCGGCAGCCCGGCCGCCAGCAGCGCCAGCGTTCCCGAGGCGGGCCCGCCGGACAGGTCCGCTCCGATGCCGGGCACCGGCATCCCGCGCGCGGCACGCCGTTCGGCGGGGCCCATGCCGGGGACCGGCCCGGGGTCGATGTCGGCGCCGGGGACGTGCCGGGGGGCGGCGAGGCGGGCGCGGACGGCCTCGACGAGGGCGTCCC
Organism: Streptomyces cinereospinus; assembly: GCF_042430725.1. Lineage (NCBI taxonomy): Bacteria > Bacillati > Actinomycetota > Actinomycetes > Kitasatosporales > Streptomycetaceae > Streptomyces > Streptomyces cinereospinus. The sequence goes on from NZ_JBHMCY010000031.1 coordinate 9,032, forward strand.
GGACGGCGTCGACCGCGTGGTCGGGGTCGGCGGGCGGGGCGGCGACGGCGAGGGAGGCGACCGGCTCGTACCCGGCGACCTCGCGCGCCCCGGCGCGCAGGATGAGCGCATGCCCCGGCGGAATGCGCCGTACGCCGTCGTAGGGGGTGGAGTCGTGCAGCGCGGCCGGCACGTCGGGGGCGGCCAGCACCGCGGCGAGGTGCCCGAAGTCGAGGTTGGCCTCGACGAGGTCGGCCAGCGGCAGCGCGGCGGTCGCGTAGGCGGTGCCGCCCGCCCAGGGAGTGTGGAACACCGGCCGGGCGCCCGCCAGATCGCCGCAGACGGTGATGCGCCGGCCGGCCTGGACGACCGCCGTGTAGCTGCCCGGCCAGGCCGTCAGATGGCGAAGTGCCCCTCCGCGCGCGGTCAGCAGCCCCAGGCGCAGTTCCTCGTCGGTCGCGCCGCAGATTCCGAGGACGGCGATCCGGGTCTGCGCGTCGGCCGTGACCAGCCGCACCTCGTCGGGGCGCCAGTCGCCGACCGCCCACAGCGGATCCGGGTCGCCCCACAGGAGTTGGGAGCCGACCGGGTGCAGCGTCTCGCCGTCGTGGCCGGTCGCCCCCGCGGAACCGATCTCGGCGGCTCCCGCGGCGGTGCTGCTCCACCCCACCAACCACCGCATCGACGCCTCCACAGACTGTGGACAACCAGTGCACCGCACGAACCGGCTCACCATGCTGCCACGAAGAACGCGCCGCGGAGCGGCGGCGGCGCCGCTTGTGATCCCCCGAATGCGCCCCGCGCGCCGCCTCGCGCGACCCCGGGATGCCCAGGGGATACCCGGGAAGCCGTCCGGCGACGCGCTGCGAAGCATGCCAACGGCGGTGGGCCCCCGGGGACTTCGACGCGAATGCGCCCCCGACACGCCCCCCGAAGGCCCTCAACGCGCCCCGAACTCCATGGTGGAGGCGGGGATTCACCCACAGCCGACAGGGTTGCTTTTCGGCCAAATCGACGTCGAGCAAATGCGCGTGCATGCGTTTCGTGCACGCTCCGTACAGGCTCTGCGCACCGCCACACGCACGCACGGTCCGGGAGGCGGGGTTCGCCTCCCGGACCGGTCCGCCGCCCGCGGGGATGGAGGCGGCGGTGTCCCCCAGCCCACTGGTCCAGTACAGCGGGCCGACCCACGCGAAGCCATGGAACCGCTCCCGCGGTGGCCGGAGAAGAGCGCACGGGCGGGCGCACGGCCACACAGCGGGAGCACACCACAACTGTGCGTACCGGGCGCGCAGTTCCGTACGGACCACAATCCCGCCATCCGGAACAATGCCCCTTAACGCTTGGCATGCGGCGAACTACGCTGTGTTTACGAATGCCGAGTGGTTATGCCATCGCGGCAGCCGTCTGTGTCGAGGGGTGGCGCATGTCCAGGGAGCAACGCGGGCCGAACGAAAAGCTCGGCACCGTTCTCGCCCTCGCGGGAATCAGCAACGCGGGTCTCGCACGGCGGGTCAACGACCTAGGCGCCCAACGCGGGCTGACGCTTCGCTACGACAAGACGTCGGTGGCGCGCTGGGTGTCGAAGGGCATGGTGCCGCAGGGCGCCGCGCCGCACCTCATCGCGGCCGCGATCGCCCAGAAGCTGGGCCGGCCGGTGCCGCTGCACGAGATCGGCCTGGCGGACGCGGACCCCGCGCCGGAGGTCGGTCTCGCCTTCCCCCGGGACGTCGGACAGGCGGTGCGGACGGCGACGGAGCTGTACCGCCTCGACCTGGCCGGCCGCCGGGCCGGCTCCGGCGGCATCTGGCAGTCGCTCGCCGGGTCGTTCGCAGTGAGCGCATACGCAACGCCCGCCTCACGATGGCTGATAACCCCGGCCGACGGTTCGGTCGCGCGCGAGGCGAACCCGGCGGAAGGTTCCGGCGCACCGAACAAAGTCGGCCACAGCGACGTGCAGAAGCTGCGCGAGGCCGCCGAGGACGCCAGGCGCTGGGACTCCAAGTACGGTGGCGGCGACTGGCGTTCGTCGATGGTGCCGGAGTGCCTGCGGGTGGAGGCGGCACCGCTGCTGCTCGGCTCGTACTCCGACGAGGTCGGCCGCGCCCTGTTCGGCGCCTCCGCCGAACTCACCCGCCTCGCCGGGTGGATGGCGTTCGACACCGGCCAGCAGGAGGCCGCCCAGCGGTACTACATCCAGGCGCTGCGCCTGGCCCGCGCGGCGGCGGACGTCCCCCTGGGGGGCTACGTCCTGGCATCGATGTCCCTCCAGGCGACCTACCGCGGCTTCGGCGACGAGGGCGTCGACCTCGCCCAGGCCGCGCTGGAGCGCAACCGGGGGCTGGCCACCGCCCGCACCATGAGCTTCTTCCGTCTCGTCGAGGCCCGCGCACACGCGCGCGCGGGAGACGCCCAGGCCGCCGGCGCGGCCCTGAAGGCGGCCGAGAGCTGGCTGGAGCGGTCCCGCGACGGCGACCACGACCCGTCCTGGCTCGGCTTCTACTCCTACGACCGGTTCGCCGCCGACGCGGCGGAGTGCTACCGGGACCTGAAGGCGCCGCGGCAGGTGCGGCGGTTCACCGAGCAGGCGCTGTCCAGGCCGACGGAGGAGTTCGTCCGCTCGCACGGGCTGCGCCTCGTCGTGTCCGCGGTCGCCGAACTGGAGTCCGGGAACCTCGACGCGGCGTGCGCGCAGGGGGTGCGGGCCGTGGAGGTCGCCGGGCGCATATCGTCCGCCCGGACCACGGAGTACGTGCGGGACCTGCTGCACCGGCTGGAACCGTACGGGGACGAGCCGCGGGTGGTGGAGCTGCGGGAGCGGGCCCGGCCCCTGCTGATGGCCCCGGCGTAGGGGCGGGGTCCGGCCGGGTCCGCCCGGCCGGCGCCGTCCTGGGGCGGGGGCCCGTGTGCGGCTGCTCACGCGGTTCGCCGCGCCCTGGTGGAGGCCGGCGGGTTTCGCGGCGTTGTCAGTGGCGCAGTGCACTATCGGAAGCGGGAGGTGGTGCGGGTGCGGGCGAGCGGCTACGACTGCGACGTGCTGGTGATCGGCGGCGGGATCGTCGGCCTGTCGGCGGCGTACGCGATCACACGCGCCGCGCCGGGGACGCGGGTGACCGTGCTGGAGAAGGAGACGGGCCCGGCCCGGCACCAGACGGGGCGCAACAGCGGCGTCATCCACAGCGGGATCTACTACCGACCCGGCTCCCTCAAGGCGCGCTACGCGGTGCGGGGCGCCGCGGAGATGGTGAAGTTCTGCGCCGAGTACGACATCGCGCACACCGTCACCGGCAAGCTGATCGTCGCCACCGAGCGCGCGGAGCTGCCCCGGCTGCACGCGCTCGTGCAGCGCGGCCGGGAGAACGGCATTCCGGTGCGCGAACTGGTCGCGGCCCAGATCGCGGAGTACGAGCCGGAGGTGCGCGGCCTCGCGGCGATACACGTCGGGACGACCGGGGTGTGCGACTTCGGCGCGGTCGCGCACCGGCTGGCCGAGGCGTCGGGTGCGGAGATCCGCTACGGCGCGCGGGCGCTGCGCATCGACCGGCGCCCGGAGCGGGGGGTCGCCGTGCGGACCGCGGACGGCGCCGTGGTGCGCGGGCGGGTGCTGGTGAACTGCGCCGGACTGCACTGCGACGAGGTGGCCCGGATGACCGGGGACGACCCCGGCATGCGGATCGTCCCCTTCCGTGGGGAGTACTACGAGCTGGCGCGGCCCGGACTGGTGCGCGGCCTGGTCTATCCGGTCCCCGACCCGGCGTTCCCGTTCCTCGGCGTGCACCTCACGCGCGGCATCGACGGCGGGGTCCACGTCGGCCCGAACGCCGTGCCCGCGCTCGCCCGCGAGGGCTACGGCTGGGGCGTGGTCCGGCCCCGCGAGCTGGCCCGGACGCTGGCCTGGCCCGGCGCCTGGCGGATGGCGGGCCGGCACTGGCGGTACGGGGGCGGTGAGCTGTGGCGTTCGGTGTCGAAGCCCGCGTTCACCGAGGCGGTGCGGCGGCTGCTGCCCGCGGTGACCGGGCAGGACCTGGTCCCGGCGGCGGCCGGGGTACGCGCCCAGGCCGTGCTCCGGGACGGCACGCTGGTGGACGACTTCCTGATCCGCGAGGGAGCGCGGGCCGTGCACGTGCTGAACGCCCCGTCACCCGCGGCGACGGCCTCCCTGCCGATCGGCCGGGAGGTGGCCCGCCGGGCACTGACCGCACTGGGCCGCACATGAGCCCCGTCACTCGCCCGCACGCCCGGATCCCCGTCACCCGACCGAACACCCGGATCACCGGCCCGAACCCCGTCACCCGCCCCAGCACCCGAATCCCGGACCCGAACCCCGTCACCCGCCCCAGCACCCGAACCCCGGACCCGAACCCCGTACGCGCCGCCGGTCGAGGCACACGCCCCGCACGGCCGCCCGAGCGGCCGGGGCCGCCGTCCCGGGGTGCGGGCCCGGCCGCGTCCGCGACCGCACCCCGTAAAATCGAACCCACTGTGTCTGACTCCCTGAACACCCCCGCAGCCCCCCACCACACCCCTGAGGGCGCTTTCCGCCCTGCCCGGGCCAAGGGCGAGCCGCGCTTCCCGGACGGTCCCCGGGCGGACCCCGCCGGTTCGCACTTCGAGCGGCGGATCCGGAGCTTCCAGCCCCGGCGGAGCCGGGTGACCGCGGGGCAGGCGGACGCGTTGCAGCGGCTGTGGCCGCTGTGGGGGCTGGACATCGACGGCCGGCGGGTGCTGGACCTCACCGAGCTGTTCGGCAACGGCAACCCCGTCGTGCTGGAGATCGGCTTCGGCATGGGCGAGGCCACCGCGCAGATGGCCGCCGCCGACCCGGACACCAACATCCTCGCCGTGGACGTCCACACCCCCGGCCAGGGCAACCTGCTCAACCTCGCCGACCAGGCGGGCCTCCGCAACGTCCGGGTGGCCAACGGCGACGCGATCATCCTGCTGCGCGAGATGCTCGCCCCCGTCTCGCTCGACGGGCTGCGCGTCTTCTTCCCCGACCCCTGGCCGAAGAAGCGGCACCACAAGCGCCGCCTGATCCAGCCGGAGTTCCTCACCCTCGCCGCCGGCCGCCTCAGGTCCGGCGCCCTCCTGCACTGCGCGACCGACTGGGAGCCGTACGCCGAGCAGATGCTGGAGGTGCTCACCGCGCACCCCGCCTTCGACAACACCCGGCCCGACGGGGGCTTCGCCCCCCGCCCCGCCTTCCGCCCGCGCACCCGTTTCGAGGGCCAGGGGCTGGACAAGGGGCACGCGGTGAACGACCTGCTCTTCCGCCGCGTGTGACGGTCAGCCGGAAAACCTGCCCTTGTTCGAACCTTCCCTCGTTAGGGTCAATGCCGTGGTGACCAGTACCCCGTACCCGACGCATCCCGGCGTTCCCCCCGGCGGCCCCCTGCGGCACGCCCACTGGTGGCAGCGGCGGTGGGTGCGGTACGGCGCGCTGATCACGTTGCTGGCCCTGTCCGGACTGGTGATCCTCGCCCTGGTCCGCGAGCAGACCGGCACCGAGGGCTTCCTGGTCGGCCTCGGCCTCGCGGTGCTGCCCGTACCGCTGCTCGTAGCCGCCTTCCGCTGGCTGGACCGGGTCGAGCCCGGCCCCTGGCGGAACCTGCTCTTCGCCTTCTCCTGGGGTGCCTGCGCGGCCGCGCTGATAGCGATCGTCGCGAACAGCTTCGCGACCCGCTGGATAGCGACCGCGACCGCCGACCCGGCCGGTGCGGACACCTGGGGCGCCACCGTCATAGCCCCGGTCGTCGAGGAGTCCGCGAAGGCCGCCGCGATCCTGCTGCTCTTCCTCTTCCGGCGCCGCGAGTTCACCGGCATCCTCGACGGCGTCGTCATCGCCGGCGTCACCGCCACCGGCTTCGCCTTCACCGAGAACATCCTCTATCTCGGCACCGCCTTCGGCACCGACCAGCTCGCCGGCCACAGCGGCATCGCCTCCGTGACGGCCGCGACCTTCTTCGTGCGGGTCGTGATGTCGCCCTTCGCGCACCCCCTGTTCACCGTGCTCACCGGCATCGGCTTCGGCGTGGCCGCGCTCGCCGGGGAGCGCCAGCGGCTGCGCCGGGCCCTGCTGCCACCGGCCGGACTGCTGCTGGCGATGGGCATGCACGCCTTCTGGAACGGCTCGGCCACCTTCGGCGACTACGGCTTCTTCGCGGTGTACGGCGGCTTCATGGTGCCCGCGTTCGGGCTGCTGACCTGGCTGGTGATCTGGACGCGGCAGCGGGAGCTGCGGACCGTCCGCGAGGAGCTCCCGGCCTATGTCGTCGCGGGCTGGCTCGCGCCCGCCGAGCCGTTCGCCCTCGGCTCGATGCGGGCCCGCCGGCTGGCCCGCGAGTACGCCGGGCACCACCTGGGCAGACCGGCCGCCCGGACGGTCGCGCAGTACGAGGCGTACGCCACGTCACTGGCCTTCCTGCGGCACCGGGCCCGCCGGGGCCGCGCCCGCGCGGACTTCGCCCTGCGCGAGGGCGAGCTGCTGCGGGAGCTGTGGCACCGCCGGGAGACCGCCCGCCCGGCGCTGGAGTACGCGGCCCGGGTGACCGCCCCGCCGGTGCCGGTGACGATGCCGCCGGTGTACGGCTGGGCACCGGCGCACGGGCCGTCGGCGCCCCACCCCGCCCACCCCGCGTACAACCCCTACCGGTCGTAGCGCCCGGGGGCGGACAGCCGGAAACGGCGGCGCTGACGTCGGGGGGCGTCAGGACCACCGGGTCCGGGAGAGGCGTGTCAGACGGTGAGGCCCTTGCTCTGCAGCCAGGCCAGCGGGTCGATGCCGCCGCCTCCGCCGGTGTGCACCTCCAGGTGCAGGTGCGCCCCGGTCACGTTGCCCGTCGAGCCGACGCGGCCGATCACCTCACCGGTGGTCACCTGCTGACCGACGCTGACGCCGATCGACGACTGGTGCGCGTACCAGATCTCGGTGCCGTCGTCGAGGGTGAGCACGGTCTTGTAGCCGTACGAGCCGTTCCAGCCGGCCTCGGTGATGGTGCCGCTGTGCACGGCCTTGATGGGTGTGCCGGCCGGCGCGGCGAAGTCGAGGCCCGTGTGGTAGCCGGACGACCACAGCGCACCGGCCTGGCCGAAGGTGGAGGTGAGGGTGTACGAGGAGGTCGGCAGCGCGTACAGCCTGGCCAGCGCGGCGAGGCGCTCGGCCTCGGCCTTCTGGCGGGCCTCCTCCTCGGCCTTCGCCTTGGCGGCGGCGGCCTTCTCCTCGGCCTCCTTCTCCGCCTTGGCCGCGGCATCGGCGGCGGCCTTCTCGGCGGCGGCCAGGGCGTCCGCGGCGGCCTTGCTCTCGACCTGCTCCTGCTGCTGCTCGGCCTGCGCCATGATGCGGGCGCGCAGGGCCTCACCGGCGTCGGTGGTGCCTTCCGCGGTGTCCGCGTCGGTGGTGCCGAGGCTGCTGAGCGGGGTGCCGGCGGCCTCGGTGGTCTCGGAGCCGGTGTCGTCGTCGGTTATCAGCGCGCCGACGGAGGGCAGGTCCGGCATGGAGATCGAAACCGGCGGCTTGCCGCTGTTCGCGCTGGCCATGCCGCCCGCGCCGACCGCGGCGATGACGCCGACGCCGAGGACGGTGGAACTGCGGGCGAGCCCGCCGCCGCGCTGCTTGCTGACGCGGTGCCGGCCGCGTACGGGACGGACGGTCTCCGCGGTGGGGTTCCACTCCTCCCACGGGCCCTCGTCGGCGCGCGGTGCGCCGTAGACGAACGTGTCGGTGCTGTCGTCGGTGCGCTGGCCCGGCACGAACGGGGCAGGGGGGACAGGCCGGTTGGACGCCACGTGGGCGTACTCCTTTCCTTCCTTCTCGCCTACCGGGTTAGCTGACGGGTTCGGAGCAGGAAGGTCTCCTACGCGCGTAATCAAGCCGTACTGGTACGGCGGCATACGCCCGATTCACCCCAAGGTGGTGGTTCCCCGGTTCCCTTGTGCGGCCGGTGAGGGCCCCGCGCGGGATTCGGCGCGTGCGCACGGAGCCGCCTCTGGTGACGGCTGGGACGACCGCGCTGCGTTATCGGACGTTAATAGAACCGGGGCCTGATTTCCAAGCCGTTCCACTTGATCATTAACGAATCCCGCCCGGACGTACAGGCCATGCACGGCGAAAACCGGGCGAGTTGACCGGCATTCAGTACCGTTCCCGTATCTGACTGTGTGTCAGTTGTTATGCGGAGGGCGTTTGTTCGCTCACACCCGGTGACGGGCGCCGGACGGCGAGCAGGGCCATGTCGTCGGTGGCCCCGCCCCCGCTGTGCCGGCGCACGTCGTCGGCCACCACGCACAGCAGTTCGCCCGGCCCGCCGAAGGTGCGGCCGGCCAGCCGGGCCGCCGGGTCGTAGAAGACGCCCTGCGCGTTGCGGGCCTCGGACAGGCCGTCGGTGTAGAGCAGCAGCGTCGCCCCGCCCGGGAAGCGGGACTCCTCCGCGCGGTCCGGCCAGACGCCCAGCTCGCCCATGCCGAGCGGCAGCGCCGGGTCGCGCGCGGACAGCGGGCTCACGGTGCCGTCGGCGTACAGCATCAGGGGCGGCGGATGGCCCCGGTTGAGGATCCGCACCACCCCGTCGCCGTGCGGGATCTCGGCGAGTACGGCGGTGGTGAAGCCCTCGACGGCGTCGATCCCGTCCCGCCGCGTGCCCTCGCGCGCCAGCGCCCGCTCCAGCCGCTGCGCCACCGTCTCCAGCGTCGCCTCGTGCTCGGCGGCCTCCCGGAACGCCCCGATGACCACCGCGACCGCCGCCACCGCCCCCATGCCCTTGCCGCGCACGTCCCCGACCACCAGCCGGATGCCGTACGGGCTGTCCTGGACCGCGTACAGATCACCGCCGATGAAGGCGTCCGCCTGCGCGGCCTCGTACCGCGCGGCGATCTCGAATCCGCCGATCCGTTCCGTCGGTTCCGGCAGCACCGCGAGCTGGGCGGCCTCGGCGATCTCCCGGGCCGAGTCGAGGAGGGCGTTGCTGCGCCGCACGAGCGCGTTGATGAGCACGGCGAGGACGGCCACCGTCGCCACGGTGACCAGCTCGGTGAGCGACTCGACGTGCAGCAGGGTGCCGGCCGCGAGGTCCAGCGCGACGCCCAGGATGACGGCGGCGACGCCGGTGAGGATCGTCGCGCGGCGGGACAGCAGCGGGGCGGCGATCAGGGGGGCGGCGGTGAACAGGGGGGCGGCGGTGAAGCCGCGGGGGGTGAGGTAGTCGTAGCAGGCGCCGATCACGAGGAGCAGGGCGGGGAGGGCGCGGGCGATGGTAGGGGCGTGGGAGACGGGTCGTTCCTCGGCGGGGGGCACGGGGGGTACCGGGGGCACGGGGGGGGGGGGGGGGGGGGGGGGGGGGGGGGGGGGGGGGGGGGGGCGCGGCCGGGACGGCCCGCGCCGGAGGACCCGCCGGGACGGCCCGCGCCGGGCGCGTCGCCGGACCGGCCTGCGTCGGGCGCGTCGCCGGACCGGTCCCTGCCGGGCGCGTCGCCGGACCGGTCCCTGCCGGGCGCGTCGCCGGACCGGCCCGCGCCGGGCGCGTCGTCGTCAGGGACGGGGTCGTCGGGGCCCTGGCCGCCGGCTCTGGCGTACGGCCGCTCTCCTTCTGCCTCCGCAGGCCGCACTGTCCTCTCCCACCACGCAGGTCACCGCACCTGTCCAGAGTTCCCGGGACCGGGGCACGGGACCAGCCGGGCGCGCCGACCGGGTGAGAGCGAAGAAGCCGGCGGAAACGACTCGGGGCCGGAATCCATGATCTGGATTCCGGCCCCGGGCCTTCAGTAGCGGGGACAGGATTTGAACCTGCGACCTCTGGGTTATGAGCCCAGCGAGCTACCGAGCTGCTCCACCCCGCGTCGGTATGACACCAGTGTACGCCATCCGCGGGACCGGATGCGCCACCGTCCCCGCCCGCGCCGGTGACCGGCGGTTCGTGCCGTCCCACCGACCGGACCGGCGAACCCACGTCGACATCGAGAAGCCGGGCAACATCCCCGACGGCGGCGGCCCAAGGCCCACGGCAGGGCCCGGGGCGGCCGCAGCAGCTCCGCACACCGCGACCCCGCCCGCCCCCGCGCCCGCCACGGCCGCCCCGACCTGGGCCACAGCTACCCGCACACCGCCGTCGACGACCACTTCCGCCCCGCCTACGGCGACATCCTCACCGACGAGGAGAAGGAGACCGCCACCGGCCTCTGGCAGCGGAGCCACGTCTTCTTCACCCTGGCCGGGATCACCGTCGCGTCTTCTTCACCCAGGCCGGGATCACCGTCGAGCGGGTGCTCACCGACAACGGCTCCTGCTACCGCTCACGCCCCTCCCCGCGACGCTCTCGCCGCCGCGGGGAGGGGCGGGGCGGCGGTCCCGCCGCGGGGAGGGGCGGGGCGGCGTCCCGGACCGCACCGGACGCGGGGGACGGGCGGCCGCCGGTGTAGCTTCGCCTAAAGCCCGCCCGAGGTGGAGTGCGCCCATGCCCTACCCGTACGTCCTGCTGTCCGCCGCCGTCTCCCTCGACGGCTACCTGGACGACACCGGTCCCGAGCGCCTCCTGCTGTCCGGCCCGGCCGACTTCGACCGGGTCGACGAGGTGCGCGCGTCCGCCGACGCGATCCTCGTCGGCGCCGGCACGATCCGCGCCGACAACCCGCGGCTGCTGGTCAACTCCCCCGAGCGGCGGGCGGCCCGGCGGGCGGCCGGGAAGCCGGAGTACCCCCTGAAGGTCGCGGTGAGCGGCTCGGGCGACCTGGACCCGGACGCCAACTTCTGGCACACGGGCGGCGAGAAGGTCGTCTTCACGACGGCCGAGGGCGCCCGGCGCCTCGCCGGCAGGCCCGTCGCCGCCGACGTGGTCGCGCTCGGCGACACGCTCGACTGGCCGGCGCTGCTGCGCCATCTGCACGACCAGCGCGGGGTGCGCCGCCTGATGGTCGAGGGCGGCGGCACGGTCCACACCCAACTCCTGCTGGACGGCCTGGCCGACGAACTCCAGCTCGTCCTGGCCCCGCTCCTCGTGGGCGACCCGTCCGCCCCCCGTCTCTTCGGCCCCGGCCGCTATCCGTCCGGACGCCTGCGCCTGGTCGAGACCCGGCCCGTCGGGGACGTCGTCCTCATGCGCTACGAGCCCACCGCCCCCGGCACCGGCCCCCTCGCCTCGGCCGCCGACCGCCACTGGCTGGCCCTGGCGTGCGAACTGGCGGCGCGGTGCCCGCCGTCGCGTACGGCGTTCAGCGTCGGCGCGGTGGTGGTGGCGGCGGACGGCACCGAACTCGCCCGGGGCCATTCCCGGGAGGGCGGCGACCCGGTCGTGCACGCCGAGGAGGCGGCGCTCGCGAAGATTGGCCCCGCGGACCCCCGGCTGCCCGGCGCCACGGTGTACACCAGCCTGGAACCGTGCACCCGCCGAGCCTCCCGGCCCCGGCCGTGCGCGCGGCTGGTCCTCGACGCCGGGGTGGGCCGGGTCGTGACGGCCTGGCGCGAGCCGGACACCTTCGTGACGGCGGCCGACGGGACCGGCGTGCTGACCGGGGCGGGCCTGGAGGTGCTGGTCGTACCGGAGTACGAGGAGGCGGCCAGGGCGCCCAATCGTCATCTGGTGGGGTGAGACGGCACGAGCCCCGGTCCGGAGGTGTCCGGACCGGGGCTCTGACGCAGGCCCTGTGGGACTCGAACCCACAACCAATGGATTAAAGGTCCTGGCCAAGGCATGCCGGGTGGTTCCGGACGCTGCCTCGGCGTCCGGAACCACCTGGTCAAAGTGTGTGCTCCGTGAGGTGCGGTACGGCTCGTGACGGCTCGTGCCACACCATCCGCTCACGCGTCGCTCACGCAAGCTGCCCGGGGAGACCTCGCCTGCGTGCCCCTGCATCAGTCCTGGTCGGGCCACAAGGGCAGGCGAATGTGAAAGGTCGCGCCCCCCAGCTCTCCGTGGGCATCCACGGATCGTGTACCACGCATGTCAGCGACGGCGTCCCGAACGATCGTCAGCCCAAGCCCAGTGCTGTCTGACGCCTGGCCTGCTACGCCCGGGCGCCACATCTCAACGAGATCAACGTCGTCGACACCCGGGCCCGAGTCCGAGAAGTCAACGACTGCCTGCTCGCCATCGACGTGGGTGCGCACCGACACTGCGCGCCCACCCAACATCTCACCGGCACGTTCGAACGACTTGACGGCGTTCAGAGCGAAATGAAAAACGATCGCTTCAAGATCCGAAGCGGCTGCGGCGACCCGAACCGGCTCCTCCCAGAGCTCTAACGTGAGAGAGACCCCATGATGCCCGGTTACATTCCGAACCCGGAAGCTAAGCCTGATTGCGCCGATGGTACTGCGAGGGGGACCTCGTGGGAGAGTAGGTCGCTGCCGGGAAGTTTTGGAAGGGGTGCTGCCTCAACGAGGCAGCACCCCTTTCTCGTCAATTTGTATCCTCAGTCCGCGGATCGCCTTTCTCAACTGGCAAGGAAGCCTCAGGCAGCCCGTCGTGGTGTGTTGGCGAGACCTTGGGGGCATGAAGCCAAACATGGCTCTGATCACGACGTGGGCGACGCAGGTAGCGGAATCCGAACTTGCCGCTGAGCTTCCGCGTAGGTGGGCGCATACACAAGGAGTGGCCGAGCGTGCCATCGCAGTCCGGCGGCTCGTCGGGAAGAACAGCGCCCTTCTCGTCGCCGCCGCCACGCTCCACGACGTCGGGTACGCACCTCGGCTGGCCGTGACCGGGTTCCACCCGCTGGACGGGGGAAGGTTCCTCCGTGACGAGCACGGGGCTGATGAGCGGCTGGTGCGGCTGGTCGCGAACCACTCTTTTGCCCTGCTGGAGGCTGAGGAGCGCGGGCTGCGGGACGAGTTGGCGTCGGAGTTTCCATTGCTGGAGGAGCCGTTGCTGGTGGACGCTCTCGTGTACTGCGACATGACGACGACGCCCGACGGCACCTGGACCAGTGCGCCGGAGCGGATCGCGGAGATCATCAGTCGGTACGGCGTGGACAGTGTGGTCGGCCGGTTCATCCGCCGTGCGGCCCCCGAGATCCTCTCGTCTGTGCAAAGGGTTGAGACGGCGCTGGCGGCTCAGCCGAGGTAGGGATAGGTGCCGGCCAGATAGTCCCCGATCTGCTGGCGCATGCTCGGGTGGATGTCGTACTGGTCGAGGTCGGCTGGCTGGACGAAGCGCACCCCGTCGGCTTCCTCGTTGATCGTGGGAGTTCCGCCGATGGGGCGGCCGATGTACGTGTTCTCGTACTGCTGGCGGATCTCTCCGTCGCTGTAGGCGACGATGTGGTTGGGGTTGGTGTAGACGCCGAGGAAGCCGGTGATCTCAGCGACGATGCCGGTCTCTTCCAGGCACTCGCGTACCGCGCACTCTGCCGCGGTCTCGCCGATGTCCTGTGCGCCTCCAGGTAGTGCCCACTGGCCGGTGTCGCGGCGGCGCTGGAGGAGGATGGCTCCGGTGTCGTCGACGACGAGCAGGTTGCTGGCCGGGATGAGGGTGTTTGCCTTCGGGGCGGCCGGGTCGTTGTAGTACTCAGTCCTGCCCATGGGCGGTGGTCCTCTCGTGGTCGGGTGTCCACGGTCGCGCCGCGGCCCAGACGGCATCGAAGCTCTGAGCGTAGCTGTCGAACCACCCAGTTCCCTCGGTGCTCTTGAGGTGAAGCAGGGGGTTGGCGCTGGCCGGCTGTCCCCAGATGTGGGGGTTGACCAGAAGGTTGTCGTCGTAGCGGAACATGGACGTGTAGAGGGTGGTGTGGTGGAGGCGTACGGCGCACCCAGCTTCGCCCAGCAGGGGCCGGTAGTACGTCAATGATGCTCGGATCTTGGCGGCAAGGGTGTCGCCGATTCCCTCTTCGCGGCCTCGGATTGCGACTGCCTGACCGTCCGGGTCGCCGAAGCACAGGCGCACCCGGACCCCCTCCGCCGCGCGCTCGGAGAGCATCTTCGCTACGTGCGGATTGGACTGCGCGAAGAACGTCCCGGAGAAGACGAGGACGCTGATCTCGTGCTGGGCCTCTAGCAGCAGCGAAAGCCAGACGTCCCGCGGCACGCTGGCACGGTTCTGGTAGGTGCCGACCAGTTCGGTGCCTAACCCGTCACGTGGTCGGCCGGACCGTCGAGGCGGCGCCGGCCAAAGGAAGGTCTCTCCCACGCGCAGGTGGCGGGCGACGCGGAAGCGATGCCGTGCGTGTGGAACGCGCCCTCCCAGCCACCGGCTCACCGTCTTGGGGTCCACCTCGCAGACTTCCGCGAGCGATTCGGGCGAGACGCCGCGCTGCGCGAGCACAGAGTGCAGTCGGTCGTTCACAGGAGCCATGGAAGCGGCCCGGTGCATGATCGCGCAAGGACGTTTGGGGACGCCGTCACGGAAGCAGAGCACCGAACCGACTGCCTACCCTGGCGCCATGGAGCTCATCGTCCTGTGGGACATCGACCACACCCTCATCGAGAACGCGGGGGTCAGCAAGGAGATCTACGCTGCCGCCTTCTCGTCACTCGCGGGACGCGAACCGTCGGCGCCGGCGCGTACCGAGGGGCGCACGGATCGACTCATCATGCGCGACATGTTCCTTCGCGACGGGCTACCTGTACCCGAGTGGTCCGTCATCGAGGCCGCGCTTGCGCGATCAGGGCATGACCGCCTTGATGCTCTGCGCCTGCGTGGGACGGCTTTGCCAGGGGTTCACGAGGTGCTGAAGGCCGCTGCCGCGCGAAGTGGTTGGGTCTCCTCTGTGCTGACCGGCAACATCGCCGCCAACGCTCACGTGAAGCTTTCCGCTTTCGGCCTCGACTCGCTGTTGGATTTGCCTGCTGGCGCCTACGGAGCGGATGCCGAGCTCCGTCCCGAACTTGTCGCGGTCGCGCGTGAACGCATACAGCAGCTCCGTGGCGTTCCGGCCGATGTGCCCGTCGTCCTGGTGGGAGACACCCCCCGCGACGTGGAAGCCGCCTTGGCCAGTGGTTCCGCGATCCTTGCGGTCGCCTCTGGTGTCCACAGTGCCGAGGAGCTGGCCGCTGCTGGCGCCCACGAGATCCTGCCCGACCTGTCGGACACCAGGCGGGTTCTCGGCATCCTGGAGTCCTTCTCGGGCACGTAAAACGTCCCAGGACGTCCTTGGACCGTCCCCGAACGCGGTGACGAGGTCCCCTGGCAGACCGCCACCATCGGGGTTCCCACCAGGCAGTCAGCCGAAGGAGCCCATGTGATCGGGGAAGTCACCGGGATCAGGAAGATCCGGATGCTGTACCTGCAGCTGCTGTACCGCTGCAACTTCACGTGCCTGCACTGCTTCCACGGCAAGCGGCTTCAGTACGCCGACGCCTTCACCGCCGAGGAAGCCGTCACGCTGCTCACCCTCATGCGAGACGAGTACGGCACGGAGGCCGTCACCCTCCTCGGCGGGGAACCGTTCGTCTACCGGGAGCTCCCGCAGGTCGTCCGCCACGCCAAGCAGGAACTGGGCCAGCGCGTCGAGATCTGCACCAACGGATACCGGATCGAGCGCCGCCTGACCGAGATCGCTCCGCACCTGGACCTGCTCCGTGTCTCTCTGGAAGGTGTCGGCTCGACCAACGACGGCATCCGCAAGCGCGGCAGCTACCAGAGCGCCTTCAGCTCACTCGGCCTGGCAAGGGACCTCGGCGTCCCGACGGGCACGACCATGACCGTGACCTCTCAGAACATCGGCGAGGTACTTCCTCTCGCCAGCGTCCTCGGGCAACTCGGCGTCCGGCAGCTGAAGCTCCACCACCTGCGGCCGGTAGGCAATGCCGCTGACCACCCCGAGCTGCTGGTCACGGACACGACCGCCTACGGCCGGCTCCGCGAAGAGCTCGCGCGGACCAGGCTGCCGCTTGAAGTGATCGTCGACGCGGACCTCTCCGAGTCCGGCGCGCCAGAGATCTGCGCTCCGTCCGGCGGGCCCCGCGAGATCGACCGGATCGAGGCCGACCCGCGCGGTGCGCTCACCATGTCGTGCAAGGCGGTGGGCAAGGACTCCCACGCGTTCTGGTACGAGAAGGCCGCGAACCGCATCGTCCACAGGCCCTCCGCCACCGATGAGCTCACGCTCTCCGTACCGGACGTGGTGTACGCCCGTGCCTGACCAGCCGAGATTCGAGAACCTGGAAGGCTTACGGGGCACTGGGAAGTCGACGATCGCTCCGATGCTCGCCGTTGCCCGTCAAGCCGTCCTTGTGCCCACCGTGCCAGCCTTCTACCAGCCCCTCAGGCGCGAGGTGGACAGGCGGACGAACGTCGAGGCTCGGATGTGCCTCTACCTCTCCGCACTGTTCACAGCAGCCGAAGAGATCCAGCGGCACCTCAGAAGCGGCGTTCCGGTTGTCGTGGAGAGCTATTTCGCCCGGTGCCTCACCAGCCACCGCGCCTTGGGCGCCCGGCTCGGCGTCACTCTACCGGCCTGGCTGCCGACTCCCGTCACGTACTACCTCGTCTGCGCTGACGACGAACGCCGGCGCCGCCTCGCAGCCCGGGACAAGCCGACATCGCGATGGGACGCGCTGACGGAGGCCGTCACGGACCAAGTGGCGGATGCCTATGCCTCGTTCCCGATGCGACGCATCGACACCACGGGGCTCATCCCCGAAGAAGTCCTCCGCGTGATCACCGCCACCGATACGCAAGGAGCGCCCTCCCATGCAGACAGAGAGCTTGTGGGAGCACACCCTCACCTTCTTCCCTCAGTTCCTCGCGACCCTGCGGGGACGTGTTGCTCCTGACTCCACTGTCGCGGTCGTCGGTGCGAGCGACGGCAAGTTCGTCCTGCCCCTGGCTGCCGCCGGATACCGCGTAGTGGCCATCGAACGCGACGCGCTCGCCGTGCACGGAGACGAGGTAGGCCTCCCGGGTGACAGCCAGGTGCGCGCCATGGGGTTGATCGACCGGCTCAAGCTGGAGGAACTCCACGACCGTGTGCAGGTGATCGAGGAGGACTTCCTCGCGGGGGAACCTCTGGACGTGCTGTGCGAGGCGGTCTGGACAAGCTGCTCGTGGCACTACAGTGCCAACCACCACCGCCCTCTCCCCGAGTTCGTCGACCGCATGCAGCGCCTGGTCCGCCCGGGCGGTGTGTTCGGTGCGGAGTTCATGATGCCCGTGGAAAAGCGCCATCACTTGGTGGAGCACTACACCTCTCCGGAGCGCCTGCACCGTCACTTCCTCGGGGACTGGGACGTGCTGCTCACCCTGCGCACGAACGAGTTCACCGAGCGGCCTCACATCGGCCAGCCACACGACCACATCCATCGCATGGGCCTGCTCCTGGCGGCCCGTTCGTCCACCCTTACCGACCGTCTCTGAGAGAAGGAGCCATGAAGCACGAGTACGAGGCGAAGTTCCTGGCCGTCGACGTCGCCGGCCTGCAGGCCAAGCTGGCTGCCCTCGGCGCCGTCCAGGCGCTCCCCCGCACCCTCCTCACCCGCAAGATCTTCGAGAACGACTCCCTCGACGGCGGGGCGTGGCTCCGCCTGCGGGACGAGGGCACCCGCTCGACGCTCACGCTCAAGCAGGTCACCGACGCCACGACGATCGACGGCACCAAGGAGATCGAGACCGAGGTCGCCGACCTGCACGCCATGGCCGACATCCTCCGCCGGGTCGGCCTCACCGAGGTCCGCTACCAGGAGAACTACCGCGAGGAGTGGCGCCTGGGAGAGGTCGCCTTCGACTTCGACACCTGGCCCGACCTCCCCACGTTCCTGGAGATCGAGGGGCCCGACGAGGCGTCCGTTCGCCAGGCCGCCGATCTTCTGGGGCTCGACTACTCCCAGGCCCGGTTCGGCAGCGTCGACGAGATCTACAAAAGCGAGGCCGACCGCGATATCCTCGCCGAGCCCACCCTGCTGTTCTCCAACAGCGAGAAGCAGGAGAGCGCTTCCGCGATGGCCCAGGGCTCCTGATCGAGGAAGCCGACGAACCATGCTGACGGAAATCGCCTTACAGCACAGGGTGATCCCCGGGATCGCGGAATTCGCCCGGGGCGGGCTGCCTGCCCCAGCAGCCACGGACGACGACAACGAGTGGGTCGACGGGTTCTGCTGGCTCTACTGCGGCCGACGCTGGACACGCGTGCTGTGGATCGGCCCCGCGAGCGTCGCCGGCGCTCAGGCTCCCATGTACGCGTGCGGGCCCTGCATCCGCGAACTTCAAGCGCGCGTCTGGGAGTCGCTGCTCAGCAGGGACGAACCGGCTTCCTCTGATCCCTCTCCCGCAGCCACAGCGGGACCGCCCTCGGCCCGACGCACCGGCAGGCACCGCGGCCAGAGCAGGTTCCTGCGACGCAGTTGAGCCCCCGCCCTGGTCTCGGAAGAGCCTGCCGTTCCCTCGCGGCACGAGTCCCGTGGCCAGGGCGGGTTTCCAGGGGTACCCCAGCGTGTAAGCGGCGGCCAGCTCCACTGGGGAGGCCCCTGGGAGCCGACTCGGACTTACAAGCCGCGACGCATGGTGCCAAGGAGGCGACGCTCGCCACCAGCACCGCCGCCCTACCCCGGAACATTCGTGTTTGTTCCCGCCCCGATTCTCGGACCGACGAGCCAACACAGGCCCATGGCCCTGCTCAGCCCCGCTCAGCGGCTCGCTGCACACGTTCGGTCTGTCCTCGGCGACGGCCCGTTCCACCCGCCAGGTGGGTGGACCCACATGGGCGCTGTCATCTGCGACGCCAGCTTCCACGCGCGCTGTACATATGAACTGACACTTCGGCCGAGGCTTCTTCGTCTCCCATCGGCGTGGCCTGACGCTTCCACGGTCCGCGGCTTCCGAGACGACTCGCGACGGAGGATCTTGCCGTGGCGATGAACTTCAAGAGTCCCAGAAAGGTCGCGACGGCCCACGACCTCACTGACCTGCTGGCTTCCAGTGGTGTCGATACTCCTGCCGACCTTTGTGCATGGCTTGGCCACCAGGACAATCGGGCCGCTCTGCGCAAGGTGAAGGGAGTGGGGCCGAAGAGCGTCGACTACATCGGCAACCTTGTCGGCCGATCGCAGGTCGCCGTAGACGTACATCTGCGGGCTTTCGCTGCGGACTCCGGTGTCCTGGAACTTCGTTACAACGAGCTCCGAGCCGCATACGAGGAAGCAGCAGCCGTTCTCGGGCACGAACCAGGGGGACTGGAGCACGCGGTATGGCGATGCAAGTCTCAGGGCGCGTGACTCGCGTTGCCAGGCAGGCCCGTTCCTCGGGCTGCCTGGCAAGCTCGACGCCTCGGCCTCGCCAGCGGCGCGATCGCACCACCTGTTGGCCACCCATGGACTGGCTGGGCCCTGTGCCTGCGGGCAGATGTCCGATCTGCTGGCCGACCACCGAGGCGTCGGCGATGGTGGTGCGGCGGCGGGCTGCCTCGGCGCGGCGGTTGGGTGCCGGGTTTCGTCCGGTGTGCTGGATGCGGGTGATCAACACGCGAGCCGGCTGGCGAGCGGTGGTCAGCTCACGCTGGCCGGCGGCCTCCTTTAGGAGCTGCTCGGGCCGGTGGCCACGGGCTTGGAGCGGCGCGAAGCGCCGACCGGGCCGCGGCCTCCGTCGCGGCGAGGCGGTCGGCCAGGACTGGCACGAGGTCAATCTCGACGCCGGTCTCATCACCCCCGCCAAGGAAATCGTGGTCGACGGCTGGGACCCCTACGAGTCCGAGCCGAAAACGGACGGCAGCGCCAACACCATCGCGCTCGACAGCATGAACATCGCCGTGCTGCGCGAACACAAGGCCCGTCAGGACAAAGAACGCGCGGCCTGGGGCACCGCTTGGCAGGACACGGGCAAGGTCTTCACGAAGGAGGACGGCTCCTGGCTCCACCCGGAGACGGTCTCGGAGACCTTCCGCCGCATCCTCGCCACGACCGACCTGCCGCCCATCACCCTGCGCGACCTGCGTCACGTGGCCGCGACGCTCACGCACGGAGGCGGCGGCGACATCCACACAGTGAAGGAGACGCTCCGGCACTCCACCATCACGCTGACCTCGGACACCTACACGAGCCTGCTCCCCGAGCTGGACCGTGAGATCGCCGAGAAGGCGGCGAAGCTGATCCCCCGGTCTCGTCCGGCAGCTGCCGAACCGTCCGCCTCAGTCCCGGCCGATTCGCAGGACACAGGCGCATCCGCTCACGCATCGCTCACACAAGAGCCGGAAAACGAAGCAGCGCCCGAGCCGGCCGAAGCCGACCCGGACGCTGCGTAGCAGGTCAGAGGGGGTAAGCCCGCGCCTGCACCCGTAGGCCCTGTGGGACTCGAACCCACAACCAATGGATTAAAAGTCTGATGAGTCGCCAACGCGTCTCGTGTCGCCCTGTATCGCACTCCGTCGCGCAACACCGTCCGGCCTGGTCGGCGGCACGTAGCGGGCGAGCGGTGGGTACCGCTCACCGCGTCTCGTGCCGTCTCGTACCGCGCCGCAATGCGGCTCTCGGGCCAGCACGGGGCCAGCAAGAAGGGCCTCTGACCCGCAGGTCAGAGGCCCTTTGCCTGTCCGTCAATTCTACGTCGCGGCCTGCCCTTTGTCAGTGCTGGCCCGTACCGTAGAGAGCTCACCATCCGCGTCTGCGACTGGCTGCGACGCACCCGGCCCCTGCTGCGGAACAGCGCCCGCGGCGGGGGCCTGCTGCTGCCCCCGTCGGGCGCGCGGCACGGCGGCCGCGGCCCGCTCCGCCAGCTCCTCCTCGTACTCCTCGAACAGCTCCATGTAGGTGTCCGACGTGAGAACGATCGTCGAGTGTCTGAGCTTCTTCTTCGCGTCGTGCAGGTCGCCCCCGCCGGCCTTCACGAGCGCGGCCGCCCCGTGCCGAAGGTCCCTGAGGTTGATGGGCGGCAGGTCGGCCCGCTCACGGATCCGGTTGAACTCCTTGCTGACCTCGTCCGGGTGCAGCCACGCTCCATCCTCTGCCGTCCAGATCTTGCCGGTGTCGCTCCAGTCGTGCGCCTCTTCTCCCCGGGCCCGGCGCTCGGCCGCCTGCGCGTTCCAGGCGTCGCGCTCGGCGAGCTGCTGGGCCCGGCGCTCCCGGAGCACGGCCACGGTCTCCCGGTCGATCATCACGGACGCCATCGAGCTGTCCGTCTTCGGCGCCGTCTGCACCGGCGTCCAGCCGTCGACCACGATCTCGGTGAGGACGTCGATGCGGGGCGGCCGCGCGTCCAAGCGCGTGTTGTCCCACTCGGCACCCACGGCCTCGCCGCGGCGCAGGCCGTGGTGAGCGATGACGTGGTAGATCGAGTACAGCCGGTACTTCTCGGCCTCGTCGAGGAACTCGCCGAGTTGCTCGGGCGTCCACACCATGACCGGCCCCGGCTTCTCCCCGGTCTCTCGCCAGCGTGCCACGCGCTCCGGCGTCCACAGCAGTCCCTTGGGGCGGGCTCCGGAGCCGAGCTCGACGTGCGCGGCCGCGTTGAAGGTGATGAGCTGCCGGGCGATCGCCGCGTTCAAGGCCGCCCGGAGAGTGCGCCGGATCGCGTGCCGGGTCGCTGGACCGTTCGTCTTCCGGAACGGCTTCATCTCGCCGAGCCGGGCCCGCTCGGCGGCCAGGCGCCCGCGCTCCTTGGCCGGCGGCCGCCCGGGCTTCGTCCACTTCGTGCGCGCCAGCTGCTCGCGGCGGGCCTCGTTCTCCGCGCGGACGGTGTCGGAGTCGTCGGCGATCGCGTCGAACATGTCCTGTACGTGGCCGACGGACAGCCGGTCGAGGCGGAGGTGCCCGATGCGCGGCTTGAGGTGGACGCGGATGTGCGAGGCGTAACCGTTGGTCGTCGTGGCCCTGGTCTTCTTGCCGGCCATCCACGTGTCGAGCCACTCGGCCACGGTCATCCTGCCGTCGAGGGGCACGCCGACCCCGAGTCGGCGCTGCACCTCGGCAGTGTCGGGGATGTCTGCCCGACGGCGGGCGACGTCGGCGAGGAGATCGCCCACGCGTCGCTGCTCGTCTGGGTCGTCACCGGGGAGGTCGAGGATGGCCTGAAGGCGGGAGAGGTCGCCCTGGGCCTCCGCGACGCTGCCGTACCCGGTGCGCCGGAACGTTCGGCGCTTCCCCTCAGCGTCCGGCGGGAGTTCCTGGCGGATCCCCGGGGCGCCGTGGTTCTTGCGCTTCAACTTAGGGCACGTCTGCCCCAGCAGCTTGCCGTCCGCATCGCGGCACTCGCAGCGTCGGTAGATGCTCCCCGCGCGGCGTGCTGACGGCATCGGTGTTACCCCTTCCCAGCCACGTCGGGCGGCTTCTGCTGTTCAGTCTGGCCCAGGCTGACCAGGCCGATGCGGAGAACAAACTCGCTGGTCGTGTTCAGCGCATCAATGATCTCCTCGGGCGTCGCCCCGGGACGGACTGCGAACGCCAGGCCGTGGCGGTTTCTGATCGGTACCATCACCTCCCTCTCCGGTACTCGGCTGTCGAAGAAGAACCAGGTAGTCAGCGGCGTTGGTGACTCCATGTAGCCCCCCTATCTCCCGCTCACGCGTTCGAATCCAGGCCTATACCAGTACCCTTTCAGGCACTTGGTGTGCGCACATGATCGCACCACGCGCACCAGATATCTACGCCTCACCCATTTTCATCACTCTAAGTGATTCACAGGGGAAGGCTAGGGTTTCAGCTGTCGCCACCCAAGGATGGCGGAACCAGCGAATCGATCAGGCTAAGCAAACGTTCACGCTGGTCAGCGGGTAGAGAGTCGAGCTTCCGCACATAAGCGACCGCTTCCCCCGTTCCGGACCGAAGCGGGTCCACGCCATGGAACTGCTGGCCAGCCGCATCTTGCAACCGCTCCAGCGGCAGCCGGTAGCCAGCGGCGAGGGCGCGGAGCTCCCAAAAGTCCGGCGGCGTGATGCCACCTTCCTCGTTGCCTTCCAGTCGGTAGAGCCTGCCTCGTTTCATCTCCCTGCCGGAGCCGGGGTCAACCGAGCGGGATGCGATTCTGGCCAGACCTTCCCCCAACTCCGCACGACGACTCTTGAGCAGGTCTGTGAACTGAGTTCCCGTGCCGCTCTGTTCAGGGGTAGTCGACGACTTGTCATTGGGCGCCATGGGGCTCATCCTGCCATTCCTTCAGGCCAGGTAACTGCGGTCGCGTTCAGGGTCCATGCGAATCGATGAGTGATACGAGCAGGTCACAGACCTTGCTCATCCATCCCACTGGACAGATTGTTCAGCACGAGAGCCACCCCCGCTAGGCAGCACAGAGTCATTGGCCGGTTACAGCCGCGCGCCCCCTTATCCATCTTGCTGGACAAAGCGTTCGGGGCCGTGACATGCTCCTGGCCTGCTCATCCATCTAGATGGATAAGACGACCACGAAAGAGACCGTGTGTATGAGCAACGAGACCGCACCACCCGCCATGTACGAGGTCCACAGCAGCGACCGCCTCAAGATGCTCATGGAGCGCACCGGCACCGGTGATTCCATCACCAGCCGCGAGCTGGCCGCCAAGGCCGGCGTCGCCCACGGCACCATCGGCGGCCTGATGTCCGGAGCGCAGCGCGTCGTCCCGGAAGGCAAGGCCCAGGCCATCGCCGACGCCCTCGGCGTGCAGCTGCGCGTCCTCTGGGTCGAAGTCGAGCGCCAGGGGAACGCCTTCATCCCGAAGCAGGCCACGGCGTGAGCACCGCCACCGCCCTCACCCCGGACGAGGTCCGCGCGCTCCCCGCGATGCTCACCGCCGCCCAGGCGTTCGCCGCCCTCGCCATCGGCGAGACGTGCGCATACGGCCTGATCAAGGCGGGCGAGTTCCCCGTCGAGGTCATCAAGTTCGGCCGCACCTACCGCTTCCGCAAGGCGGACGTCATGGCCTTCCTCGGCCTCTCCGAGTCCCCGGCCCCCGGGGCCCAGCCGGCGGCCACCACAAGCGACGCCCCCGGGGTCCAGCCGGGGGCGCCTATCGAGCAGCCCGCACCCACCAGCAAGTAGAGAACGGAGCAGCTCGTGGAGCAGCCTCCCACGGCGCCCGCCGACGCGCCCGCCAATCCGGCCGTATGCCAGGCCCTCGCCAGCATCGAGGCCGCCAAGGAAGGGGCCGACCCCGCTGTCGTCGAGTGCCTCGACGCCGTCGCCGCCCTGGTCCGTACGCACCGAGACCCGGTCGCCGTGTTCGACTCGGTCCTCGCCCAGCTCGCACGCGAGCAGCTGCGCGTCTTGGCCGCAGCGCACGGCCTGCGTCTCTACTGGTCCACCGAGGCCTCCGTCGATGACGGGCACGTGACCGAGCTCGTCCTGTTCCCTGGCTTCGCGATCCTGCCGCACGGCCAGCGTCCCGAGGACAGCTTGGCCCAGCTGCGCGCCGCCCTCGCCGACCGCCAGGAGGAGCAGCGGCTGGCTGTCGCCTTCCAGGCCCGGGTCGCCAGCGGCCGCGGCGGCGACGTCCGCGAGTGGTTCGCATGGATGCGGGGCGCGCGATGAGCGCCGACCACGCCCGGGACGCCCCGGGCCCCTTCGACGGCGCCTTGTTCGTCGACCTCGACGGGCAACGTGCCCGCTACGAGTGCTTGCGCCTCGGCTGCCCGCGCCGCCTGGAAGGACCGGTCTGCGCGAGCGACCGCGTGCTGGGCGAGGACGGCACATCCGTCCCGCGCGGGCCGGGCGGAGTCGCCGCGTTCGTCGACGGCATCAAGGCCTACCACCTCTCAAAGCACCACGGGAGCACCCGTTGACCGACTCACAGCCCGCCGACCTCCGGGCGGCCGCCCGCGAGTTGCACGACGCTGGCCTGTGCGTCCTGCCCATCAAGGCCGACGGCAGCAAGAAGCCCGTCGTCTCCTGGCTGCAGTACAAGGTGAACCGCAGCACGCCCGAAGAGCACGGCAGCTGGTTCGGCAGCGGCAAGCCGCGCGGACTGGCTGTCGTCTACGGCGCCGTGTCCGGCAACGTCGAGATGCTGGAGTTCGAGGGCCGCGCCCTCGAACTGCTCGGCGAGGTCACCGAGGTCATGGAGGCATCGGGGCTCGGCGACGCGTGGTCCGCGCTCATGAACGGCTGGGTCACCGAGTCCCCGAGCGTGGGCCTCCACTGCCGCGTCCGTATCGAGGGCGGTGACGTGCCAGGCAGCACCAAGTTGGCTTCCCGGCTCGCCGAAGAGCACGAGTACACCGACGAAGAGCGGCAACGGCTCCGCGAGAAGCCGAACAGCCGCATCATTCGGGTCCTGGTCGAGACACGCGGCGAAGGCGGATACGGCCTGGTCGAACCGTCCGGTGGTTCGGTCCACGCCTCGGGCAAGCCCTACCTGCGGAAGGCTGGCGGGCCCACCACCATCCCCACCCTGCCCGCCGACGTCATGGACGCCATCCGCACCGTTTGCCGGATGTTCGATGCCCTGCCCGTGCCGGAGGCGCCGAAGACCGCGCCCAAGCCGCAGCCACCGCTACCGGGCGGCGGTGTGCGGCCCGGGGAGGACTTCGAGGCACGCGCCAACTGGACCGACATCCTGCGCGGTGTCTTCCGGCCCCTCATCACCCGCGGCCACACCACCTACTGGGGCTGGGCCGACGGCGTCGGCGGGGTCAAGGCCACCACTGGCCGCGACCCGGAGAAGGACCGGCTGTGGGTGTTCGCCACCGGCTCGGAGTTTCAGGCCGACGTGCCCTACTCCAAGTTCGGCGCCTACACGCTGCTGGAACACAGCGGCAACTTCAAGGCCGCGGCCGCCGAGCTCCGTCGCCAGGGCTACGGCACCGAGCCGCCCCGCCGGCGCCTGTCCTCCGTGCCCGCGCAGCACTTCGCTGACGGCTCGTCCGCGCTGGACCCCGACCATGCCCCGGACCCGCAGGACGGGTTCGAGGGCGGCCCCCAGTTGCGCGCCGTCTCGTCCCGGCCGGAGTTGGACATCACCAACGAGGCCGACGCCATCGACGGCGTCCTGCAGCTCATGGCCGGCGGCTGCCTGCCCGACCTCTACAAGCGCTCAGGTGGCCCGTGCTGGGTCTACCGGGACGAGAACGACGACCCCGTGGTGCAGCAACTCGGAACCGACAACCTGCGCGCCTACCTCGCCGACCACGTCAGCAGCTACATCCTGAAGCGCAACCCGGCCACCGAGCAGCTGGAAGAAGAACGCGAGCTGCTCATGCCCAAGAGCTGCTCGACGATCCTCGGCCGGAAGGACTGGCCCCTGCCGCCCCTGCGCGGAGTCGTCACGTCGCCCGTGATCAGGCCCGACGGCAGCCTGCTGGAGGCCCCGGGATATGACCGGGCAACCGGTCTCTACCTGGAGCCGCGGGTGCCGCTCCGCCGTCTCCAGCCGCAGGTCACCCGGGAGAGCCTCGCCCGGGCGAAGGACATCGTCCTGGACCAGGTGCTGACCGACTTCCCGTGGGTGGCCGCCAGCGACCGGGCCAACTACCTGGGTGCGTTGCTCACCCCGATCCTGCGCGCGTACTTCCACGGGCCGACCCAGATGGTGGCCATCACCGCGACGTCTGCGGGCAGCGGCAAGACCCTGCTTAAGGACATTTTCAAGTACTGCTACGGCACGGCGGACACGGCTTGGCCCGAGAACGACACCGAGCTCAGGAAGTCAATCACGACGCAGCTGTACGGCACCGGCAGCCCGGTCGTCGTGTTCGACAACTTGCCGAACGGCTTCGTGCTGAAGACGCCGATCTTGTCCGCCTTGCTCACCGGCGAGCACTGGGGGGACCGCATCTTGGGGTCCACCGGCAAGGTCACCATGCGCAACGACCGGCTTTGGCTCGTCACCGGCAACGCCCTGCGGACCAGTGGCGACAACGGCCGCCGCGTCCTCTGGGTGAAGCTCGACCCTGACTGCCCGGACCCCGACCAGCGCGACGGGTTCCGCATCGGCGACCTCCGCCCGTGGCTGCGCGTCAACGCGTCCACGCTGGTCGCCGCGCTCGTCACTCTTGTGCGTGCCTGGCTCGCTGCTGGAGCCCCCACCATTCGCGTCCGTAAGGGCGATTACAGCGAATGGGCCTCCATGATGGCTGGCCTGCTGGATTTCCTCGGCGTCGAAGGCTGGATGGCTGACCGCAATGAGGCCCGCGACCAGGACGACGAGCTGCAGGAGTGGGCTCTCTTCCTGGAGATGTGGCGGGAGACGTACGGTGCCGAGCCGCTGACCACAGGGGCCGTCATCAAGGGACTGCCCAACCACGTGCCCCGCAAGGGCGACGAGCCGCCGAGCACGAACCAGCTGGGCATCTGGCTGAAGGCCAGGCAGGGACGCTACTTCGGCACGCACAAGGTCGTGATGGTCGTCGACAGCCACAGGAAGCAGAAGCTGTGGCGCGTCGAGGTCCACGCCCACCGCGGCACCGGCAGGCACGAATCATGACCGGCCGTTCTGCGGGGAGTGCGGGGACTCGGCGGGGAGTGCTGCGGGGACTTCACACGGTCCCCATACCGACGCCGACCTGCACTGATGCGGGGACGCGGGGACTTGCGGGGACTTCGCCCGCTCCCCTGTATAGCGCGCGCGTCCCACATGCATCGCGTGTCACGCATGCCGCACGTCATCACGCAGCAGTTCTGAAGGCCTCCGGCATCAAGGGTTTTCCCAACTCCCCGCAACTCCCCGCCTCCCCGCAAAACCGCTGATCAGCGCCGCACCCGGACCCGCTAGAAGTCCCCGCAGGAGTCCCGCCAACTCCCCGCACTCCCCGCAACAGCCCAGCAACCGAAACGAGGTGACCATGAACGCCTTCACGCCCAGGCCATACCAGCGCGACGCCATCGACGCATTGCGCAACGGATGGGCCACCGGCCAGAACCGCCTGGCCGTCGTACTGCCCACCGGCGCCGGGAAGACCGTTGTTTTCTCGCACTTGGCGCACCAGATGCTCGACAGCCTCGGCGGCCGCCGCGCCCTGGTGATCGCCCACCGCGAGGAGCTGATCGAGCAGGCCGCTTCCAAGCTGCTCGCCGTCGACCCGATGCTGCGGGTCGGCATCGTCAAGGCCCAGCGCGACGACCACCACGACGCCGACGTGATCGTGGCCAGCGTCCAGACCCTCGCCGTGCCGCGCCGCCGGGAGGCCATCCGCGACATCGGACTGGTCATCGTGGACGAGTGCCACCACGCCGCGGCCCGCACCTACATGGAGGTCCTCGCCCACTTCGGCGCCTGGCGCGGGGTGCCGGTCGCCGGCTTCACCGCGACCATGACGCGCGAGGACGGCGGCCTGGCCGAGGTCTGGGAGGACGTCGTGTTCCGCCTCGACATCCTCGACATGATCAGCGACGGCTACCTGTGCGACGTCCGCGGCAAGCGCATCACCGTCGACACCCTCGACCTCAACAAGGTGCGCACCCGGGGCGGCGACCTGGTCGAAGGACAGCTCGGCAAGGCCCTGGAGGACTCCGGCGCCCTGGACGCCATCGCGAAGGCCTACCGCGACCACGCCGTCGACCGGCCAGGCGTCGTCTTCACCCCGACCGTCGCAACCGCCCAGGCCGCCGCCGAGTCGCTGCGTGCGGTCGGCATCACGGCGGCCCCGGTGTGGGGCGACATGGGCCGCGACGAGCGGCGCGCGACGCTCGCCCGGTACAGCGCTGGCGAGGTGCAGGTGCTCACCAACTGCATGGTCTTGACCGAAGGATTCGACGCGCCGCACACCAGCTGCGCCGTCATCGCCCGACCGACGAAGAGCGCCGGCCTGTACGTGCAGATGGCCGGCCGCGCGCTCCGCCCGGCGCCTGGGAAGACCGACGCGCTGCTGCTCGACGTCATGGGTGCTTCAACCCGGCACAAGCTCGCGTCCATGGTCGACCTGACCGCCCGTGAGGTTGGCCAGGCCGAAGAGGGCAAGAGCCTCCGTGAGGTCGCTGAGGAGGCCGCGGCCGCTGAGAAGCGCCGTGTACTCGCCGCGCGGGTCGAGGCCGAGGAGATCAACCTGTTTGGCCAGTCCACGATCCGCTGGCTGCGCACCCAGGACGGCACCTGGTTCATCCGCCTGACCGGCGCCATGTTCCTCTTCCTCGTCCGCGACCACGGAACCCGGCTGTACCGGATGCGCCGCTGGACGGAGGCGCACGGCGTGCACCCGCCGAGGGACGACGTGGCGCGGCCGCTGCCGGAGGCCCTGGCGTGGCTGGAGCAGCAGGCGAAGGTGCTGGCGCCCGGCGCGTTCGTGTCCCGCCAGGCCCGGTGGCGGTCCGGCCAGCCGAGCCCGAAGCAAGTGGGCCTCTGCCGCCGCCTGGGCATCGCCGTGCCTCGCGGTGCGTCCGCCGGCGATGTCGCCGACCTGATCGACCAGGACCGCGTCGGGCGCGTCCTCGGCCAACTGATCCTTCCCGCCGCGTAGCGGTCCGGGCCTGTCGCTATCAGGCCCGGACCTCCACCCATCACATCACGGAGGAACCCATGGAGAACGACCGCAAGCACCTCGCCGAGCAGCTGGGACACGCCACCGTCGATCAGACGGCGGAGGCCTACACGCCCTCGACGCTCACCCCGGAGATCGTCTCCGCGATCCTGCGCGACCCGGACAGCCCCCTCTACCCCTCGAAGATCGGAGTCTTCTGCGACGACTGCGGCACCGAGGTCGCCCGCGACTACATGGTGTCCGCCGAGCAGACCCGCGCCGAGCGGCTGGAGGTCGCCCGCGCCCACCTGCGGACCGAGGGCTGGCAATGCGACCGGTCCGGCGACTACTGCCCGCGCCACAAGGCCGAGAACGACGCCTGCCCCGGTGTGGGCGAGTACGGGCACGGCCTGACCGGCACGACCGTGCACGTCGGCTGCTGCCCCGCGAGTCGATGACCGTCTCCGCCCTGCGCCGCCTGCTCGACGAGATCGACCACCAGGGCGGCCCCGACGCCGCCCGCCACAACCGCCTGAACCTCGACCACCCGGAAGGAACCGACCCCATGGCCCAGCCCGTACCCCAGCTGTCGTCCATCCCCGCCCACGCGCAGACGAGGACCACCGAACCGCCGGCCATCCCCGTCGGCCAGCTCCTGAAGTGGGGAGACGCGCACGCCGACCCGGACGTCCGCGACCAAGCGGCCCGCGCCCGCGCCGCTCTCACCGGCCTGCGCCGCCGGCACGCCGCCGACCAGGAACTGGTTGCCATCGCCGAGGAGCGCGAGCAGCTGCAGCAGCGGCTCGCCGAGATCCAGGCCCGTGAGGCCGAGCTGGCGCCGCCGAAGGCGAAGAGCAAGCGGAAGCCGGTCGACTACCCGGCCGCGGAGGTCCGCGCCTGGGCGGCCGAGAACGGCCACGACTGCCCGTCCGTCGGCCGGGTTCCGAAGGCCGTCGTGGAGGCCTGGCGGAAGGCCACCAGCAACGCCGCGTGAGCAGCACAACGGCCGCCCCTGGAGGTAGCAGGGGCGGCCTGGCCCCCATCCCACCACACACGAAGGGCCAGACCCTCATGCCCGTCCGACCCCGCTGCCCCCGAGGCCACTTCCTCGCCCGCACCGGCACCTGCCGCTGCCTCCGCACCGACCCCCACACCACCACCCACACCGACCTTCAGGGGCAGGGCCGCCGCATCCGCTACCGCGACCTGGAGACCGTCCAGCTCGGCGGGGAGTACCTGTGACCCGCCACCCCCACACCGCCAGCACCATCACCGACGACGCCCTGGCCCAGCTGTACGACAACGCGAACAAGGGCTGGCGCCGCGGCGACCGCTGGAAGGAGCAGGCCACCGCCGCCGCGGCGGCCCGGGACGAGGTGCTGCGCATCGTCGCGGCCTGGTACGTGGACGTGAACGACGGCCTCGGCCGCGACGCGAGCGACCTCGTAGGCGACCTGGAGCGCGCCGGCCACCAGCTCCCGGAGGACGAGGGATGAGCGTCTGCGAGGTCTGCGGCGAGTCGGCGAACGGCTACCTGTGCCACCGGCACCGGGAGCAGCTCGCCGCGCGCCTGGCCGACCTGCCCGCCCTGTACGTCGAGGTCGGCGAGTGCCTGGTGCCCCGCCGCTCCAGCTGGGGCGAGATCGTCGCCACCCGAGGCGGAGCCGGGCCGTGCTCCCCGATCGACGAGGACGTCCTCGACACGGTGAACACCACCCGGGCCGCCGAGGTGATGCGGCTGTGGCGGGTGGACGTGCAGCGCGTGCGGTGGCCTCAGCACTCGCCGCCCCCGCCGCCGGCCGACCTCACCGCGGACTGCCGCTGGCTGGCGATGGAGCTGGACTGGATCGTCGACCACTACCCCGGCACCGGGGATCTGGCGCGCGAGGTGCGCGAGCTGGAGGGCCAGGCCCGGACGATCGTCGGCGACCCAGCGCCCCGCCCTCAGCGCCTCGGCACGTGCGTCGCCGTGACGGACGACGAGGGCACCGTGTGCGGGGCGGTCATCTCTCGCCTTCCGGGCCAGACGCGGCTGGTGTGCCGGTGGTGCGGGACGGAGTACGGGCCCCAGCTGTACCTGACGCTGGCGAACTTCCAACCCAAGAAGACCGCGTATCACTAACCCTCTTTCGCATAGGGGGGTTAGTGATACTCTCGGAGAGGTGGAAACGCCTCCCTGGCGGGACCGCCTCCACGCTGAGGACGTGCTGCTGGAACAGCTCGAATCTCAGCTGGAGCAGGCCCGCAGACGACGAGCCGAAGCCCTGAAGGAAGGGGCGGAAGAGCTCGGCAGCGTGTACGCGCTGGCGAAACAGCTGCACCTCAGCTGGACCGCCGTCGCCCACGCAATCAAGAAGTACACAACCGAATAAGCGAGGGCCGGACAGCAGCTCTCCACGGTGCTGGAACACCGAGGAGGCGCGCGCACCGCCCGACCCTCTGACCAGTTCCTACCTCACTCTCCCAGGAGGACCGGCCATGCCGGAGTCTATGCCCACCCGCGCGCCCGACGGCGCGCAGGCCGACCGCCTCGCCGAGCTGCACGCCCAGTGCCGCGCCGACTACGAGCAGGCCGCCGCCAACCGCGCGGCCGCCGCCGGCGCCGCCCGTGACCAGCTCGCCCTCGCCCGCGCGCACGCCGCCGAAGGCGGTGGCCGCCGATGAGCACCCACGACCTGCCCGAGCCGGTGCGTGGCCTGCTCGCCGCCGTCCTCGACGCCCTCGACATCCCGAACCCCGCCACCACCGGCGGCAGCGCGGCACACGGCCGCATCCTCAACACCCGCGTCACCCACGCGAAGATCGCGCTCCGCGACATCCTCGAAGAGCACGCCCCGCTCGGCATCGAGTGGACCACGAACTACCTCCGCGAGCGCCTCGCCGACACCCCGCCCGTCGGCTACGTCACCAGCGCGCAGGCCCAGGCCGCCCTCGACGCGGGCAAGACCTGGTCCGAGGCCGTCACCCTCCCCGGGGGTGACGACCAGTGACCACGCGCGAGCTCACCCGCGGGCAGGCCGTCGTCCTCGGCGCGGCCGCGGCCGCCATGGTCGCCGTCGGCGGCTTCGGCGCCTGGGGCACCTACACCAACGCCGTCGCCGAGTTCCACCGGCAGGCGACCGCGGCCGGCGTCGTCGCGGCGGGCGAGGGCCTGACCCTCATCCTCGCCATGGTGATGCTCGGCCGCACCATGCTCGGCATGTCCTCCCCGGGCGTCGTCCGGGCCGGGATGTGGCTGTCGCCGGTGTCCGCTAGCTGCATCGGCGTCACCATCGCCGGCAACGCCCGCGAGGCCGCGGTGTACGCGGTCACCCCGCTGGCCATGTCCGGCGCCGCCGAGGGCCTCGGGTTCATCGCCCGCAGCATCGTCGTGTACCGCACCGGCACCGACGCCGAGGTGATGCGCCGCAACGCGGACGCCGCCCGCCGGCTCGCCTTCCACCGCGCCGTCGCCCACGGGCACCCCGGCAAACTGCAGCGCCGACTGGCCGTGCGCCGCTACTGGGCCCTGGCGAAACACGTCGGTGTCGGCGACACCGAGCTCGGCGCCGGCCTGGTCGACGTCCAGCGCCACCGCGTCCGCGACGGCGCTGACGCGGCACTCGCCGACATGTACGGCGCCCCCGTCCCGGCGCCGGCCGTGCAGCCGCCGGCGCGGCCCCGGGCGGCCACCGCGACCGAGGCACTGCGCGAGCACTTCGCCGGGATGGACCCGGCGGATGCGATCCGCCTCGCCGCTGATGCGCGACCTGATGCGCCCCCGGCCGAACTGGCCACCCTGCTCAGCACCTACGGCCTGGCCGTCGACCCCGTCGCGGTCGCTCTGGTCCTCGGCCAGCGGCCCTCCGAGTACGAGGTGCATCGGGTGGATGCGCCCGCGCATCAGCAGGTCAGCGACCCCGTCACCGTCCTGGAGCCGGTCACGATGGAGGCCGCCGTCGTCGAGGCCGCATCCACCCTGGGCCCCGACGCCAAGGCCAAGCAGATCGTCGAGCACGTGGCCCGGCATCGGCGCCTGGTCGTCACCGAGCCCTACGTGCGCACCGCCCTCTCCAGAGCCGCGAAGAGGACCGGCCCGCCCCCGGCTGCATCACCTGGCACCGACCAGATGCGCGACGGCTACAACTGATGGCCCTCGCCGCGTTCTTCGCCGGATCGGCTCTGTTCGCCCTGTTCGGGCTGTGCGCCGTCGCGCTCCACGACGTCCCCCGCATCACCGGGACCGTCGCCTTCATCCTCACCCTGGCCGCGTTCAGCGTGGCCGTGCTCCGCTGAAGGACCCCATGACGTACGTGACCTACGGCGGCGTGACCGTCGGACTCATCATCCTCGCCCACCACCTCACCGTCTGGTGGCCCGGCCTGAAAGCCCTCCAGGCCAGCCCCGCCCACCACGCCGGCGCCCTGCTCCCGTTCCTGCTCGCCTGGTCGTACGGCGTCCTCACCATCCTCGGCATCGGCGGCCTGATCGGCTGGACCGCCCGCACCGCCCTGTGGATCTCCAACTGGCTCGGGGACGTCGCCCTCGTCTGGGGCGTCGGCGGGCAGACCGGGCAGCGCGCCAGCGCCGCCACCTACCTGCCCCTCACGCAGGCCGGTGGCGCGGTCGTGCTGATCCTGACTGCGGTCATGGTCGCCCTGGTGAAGAAGTCCCGCTACGGGTCGGACATCAAGCGCGGGGCGTGGTGCGGTATCTGCCTCGGCACCTCGGCCGGGATCGCCGGGTTCGCCGCGGCGCCGCTCGCCGTCGCCGTGAACTGGCTCGGCAACTCGGTCTACGGGGTCCTGTGATGGCCGCCCGGAAGCAACGCACGGCCGAGCCCCAGCCGGAGCCGGAGGAGCGCAGCGCGGCGGCCGGCGGGTGCGTCCTGGTCATGCTCGTCGGCGTCGCGGTCGCTGCCGCGTTCGCCGTCGACCACGCGGCGGGAGTCCTCACCGTGGTCGTCTCGGGCGCGGTCGCCCTGTGGCGCTCCGCGCGCCGCCCGGTGTCCGATTCGTCCGCCACTCCCCCACCGGGAGAGGGGCGCCCCTCGTGCAGCGAATGCGCAGGTCACGACTTCATCGGCGTAGCCCCTCTCACATCCCAGAAGGGGATGTTGATCTACAAGACGACACCCCCCGACCGCCCCAACCACACCCACATCCACCTCTCCGCAGGGGAGGTGACCGACCGATGATCCGCCGTCTGATCACCCGCATCCACGAGTACTGCGCCGAGTGCGGCTGGTGGGTGCAGAACTGCCCCCACCAGAACTGACCCGCCACTGTCAGACCCCCGCCGTACAGTCGCAGACACCACTATCCGCGTCTGCTGGCTGCACGCGTGGACCGGGCCCCGCCGCGCACCCGTCGCGGCGGGGCCCGCTGCATCATGGACCGTATGGAGCAGCAGCACATCCGGCCCGGCCACCTCACCGCCCACCAGACCGCCCGCCTGCTCGGCGTGGGACTGACCGGGCTGCGCAGCATCGTCCACCGCGGCCAGCTCACCCGCTCCGGCGGCACCGAGCGACAGCCCTGGTACGCCGCCGCAGACGTCGCCGCCCTCGCCGCCAAGCGCGCCGCACGGGATGCCGCTTGACCGCAGGTCAGGCCGAGTGCAACGATCTCCGTGTACAACTCTGCCCCGAGACGGGCACCACAGACACACCAGGCCCCGCCCACCAGCGGGGCCTTCGTCGTACCCGGAGGGCCACACAGGATGCCCAGTTTCGCCGTCATCACCACCGAGCCCGAGGACGTCTTTTACCCCGAGTACCACTGGCCGAAGGTCTACCGGTACCGCGCTGCCCCG
Source organism: Streptomyces cinereospinus (assembly GCF_042430725.1). Lineage (NCBI taxonomy): Bacteria > Bacillati > Actinomycetota > Actinomycetes > Kitasatosporales > Streptomycetaceae > Streptomyces > Streptomyces cinereospinus. The sequence continues at coordinate 44,010 of NZ_JBHMCY010000031.1, forward strand.
GGCGGCGCCCGCGCCATGTGGAACCGGTACGCCAACAGCGCCAGCCGCGCCACGATCGGACTGGCCGTAGTCGTGGGCAAGTACGCCTACTGCCTCAAGTGGGCGCAGACGCGAGCCCGCCACCGCGACGGCTCGTAGTCCCTTCAGGCCTGTCCGACTCCTGGAGACGCCCATGCCCGACCGTACCGAGGCGCCCCGGAGCGCCACCGAGGCCGCCCACCTGCTCGCCAAGCAGGGCCAGCACGTCCACATGGTCAGCGACGGGCAGGGCGCCTGCCTGAAGGGGACATGCAACCTGCTGCCCGTCCTGCCGACACCCTCGGAGCCGTAGGAGGACGCGCATGCGGTCAACACCAGCGCATCGTTGCAAAGGCCGCCAGACGGCGGCCGAGTGGCGTTGGGTCTACAACGACCCGCGCTGGCCGCTCCTGCGCGACCAGGTCCTCTCCGAGGAAGCGTTCTGCAGGGCAGGCTGCAGCCGCCCGCCCACGGTCGTCGACCACATCCGCCCGCACCGCGGCAACGAGCAGCTCGCGTTCGACCGGGCCAACCTGCAGGCGATGTGCAAGCCCTGCCACGATGCCAAGACGGCCAGGGAGACAGGGTTCCTCGACGGCGGCCGGCGCCTCCAACGCACCGCCAAGGTCACCCTGGTCTGCGGGCCGCCCTGCTCGGGGAAGACCACGTGGGTGCGCGAGCACGCTGAGCCCGGCGACCTCGTCGTGGACTGGGACGCCCTGGCCGTCGCCCTCGGCTCCCCCCACGGCCACGACCACCCGGCCGCCCTGCGCCCCTTCATCGCCGAGGCCCGCGACGCCGTGACCGCCCGCCTGGAGCGCGCGCACAACCTGCGTGCCGCGTGGATCATCGCGACCGCGCCCCGCCAGGCGGACCGCGAGCGGCTGGCGCCCGGCGCCGATGTCGTCGTGCTGGCCGTCGGCGAGGACGAGTGCGTGCGCAGGGCTCGCCGCGACGGCCGACCCGGCGATACGATCGAGGCCATCGAGAGCTGGTGGCGTGTCTACCGAGCCGACCAGACCTCTCCGGCGACGTGATCGCACCCCGAGGGGGGTGTCGAATCTTCCCGCCGGGGAGGGTCCAGAACGCAGGCGGGGGCGGCGCGCGCGTGACCGCGAGTTTCGGCCGCATTTTTGAGGATCCTGTAACCGCCGCTCACATTCCGTGACATGCCCTGGGGGTGATCATGGGTAACCGTGGCCCGGTCGGCCAGCCCGACAATGTCCGCGCCCTGCGCGGCAACCCCGGCGGCCGGCCCGCACCGGCCCGCGTGACCGCCGCGCCCGGCGTGCCGGATGTCCCGGACTGGCTGGACGACGAAGCGCGCGCCGAGTGGGACCGGATCGTGCCCGACCTGGACCGGCTGGGGGTGCTGGCGAAGGTGGACCGGGCGGCCCTGTCGACGTACTGCGCGGCGTGGAGCAAGTTCGTGGCGGCTGAGCGGCTGCTGCAGGACGACGATCTGGTGGCCGAGCGGCGCGCGGGCAACGGCCCCGCGAAGAACCCGGGCTGGCAAATCTGGCGGGAGGCGGCGACGACGGTGGCGGCCCTGGCGAAGGAGCTGTTCATCACGCCGAACTCCCGCCTGCGCTCGGTGAAGCCGGAGGGTGACGACCATGACGAGGGGGACGGCATCCTCGACTAAGGGCCTGCGCGCCAGGCTCACCGCCGAGATCGACCAGGCCATTGCGGGCTGGGTCGACGAGGGACTGGTGCAGGGGACCGAGTGGCTCGCCGAGGGCCGCCGGCCGCTGCTCGTCACGCCGTTGCCCGCACAGCCCGGCACGTGGTTCGACCCGGACGCCGTGGTCCGGGTGCTGAAGTTCTTCAAGCTGCTGAAGCAGCTGATCGGCAGGCACGCGGGCCGAGAGTTCATCCTGCTGGACTGGCAGGTGCGCTACCTGATCGCGCCCGTCTTCGGGCTGAAGCGCGCCGACGGCTACCGGGTCATCCGAACCGTCTGGTTCGAGATCCCCCGCAAGAACGGCAAGAGCACGATCTGCAGCGGCCTCGGCCTGTACCTGTTCGCCGCGGACCGCGAGCCAGGCGCCGAGGTGTACGCCGCAGCCGGCGACCGCGAGCAGGCCAACATCGTCTTCCGCGCGGCCGCCAACATGGCCTCCGGATCACCACCGCTGAAGAAGAAGCTCGGGCGCCGGGGCATCCAGCGCAAGCTGCTGGAGCACCCAGTCACGCACAGCATTTTCCGGGCTCTGTCCTCGGAGGGGCTGCGCGCGCACGGCCTGAACGTGCACGGCGGCATCATCGACGAGGTCCACGTCCACAAGAACCCGGACGTGGTGGACGCCCTGGAGACCGGCACCGGCTCGCGCGACCAGCCGCTGATCGTGTTCATCACAACGGCGGACGACGGCGCCGAGACCGGCAGCATCTACGCGACGAAGCGTGAGGAGATCGAGGCCCTCGCCGGCGAGCACGCCGAGGACCCGACCGTGTGGGGCGTCGTGTTCGGCGCGGACGAGTCGGCCGAGGACTTCGACCCGTTCGACGAGGAGACGCTGCGCACCGCGAACCCGGGCTACGGGATCACTGTGCTCGCCGACTACCTGGCGGGGAAGGCCGCGCAGGCCCAGCGCTCGCCGCAGCAGCTCAACCGCTACCTGCGGCTGCACCTGAACGTGCGGACGAAGCAGACCACGCGCTGGCTGCGCATGGACGACTGGGACGCGTGCGCCCGGAGCAGCAGCGGCGTGCCCGTCTCGGTGGAGCTGGCGGACCTGGAGGGACGGCAGTGCTACGGCGGCCTCGACCTGTCATCCACCACGGACATGACGGCGTTTTCCCTCTGGTTCCCGCCTGAGGACCCGGACGACCCGGACGAGCCGCACATCTGGGTGCCGTTCTTCTGGTTGCCGGAGGACCGCGTGAAGGAGCTGGAGCGCCGCACGAAGGTGCCCCTGTCCCGGTGGGCGGAGACTGCCGCGCACGCCGGGCCCGCGCTACGGCTGACGGAGGGGAACGTCGTCGACTACCGCGCTGTGCGGGAGCTGATCACTGAGGATCTCGCGGAGCGGTTCGAGATCCTCGCCGTCGGCTACGACCGGTGGAACGCCACCGAGACCGTGAAGGAATTGGACGACGCGGGCCTGGCGATGGAGCAGGTGTCGCAGGGTTACGCCGGTCTGAACCAGCCGTGCCAGCAGCTGGAGCGGCTGGTGCTGTCCCAGCGGATCGCGCACGGCGGGCACCCGATCCTGCGCTGGCACATCGACTGTGTCGGGCTGAAGACCAACACGGACGGCTACGTGAAGCCGGTCAAGCCCGACCGGCAGACCAGCGCCAAGCGCATCGACGGCGTGGCCTCCGGCCTGAACGCGCTGGCGATGCACCTGGCGAGGGTCGAGCCGGAGGAAGAACCGGAGCCGAGCATCCGCGTCATCGGCGCCTGAGCGAAGGAGGAGCCGGATGGGCGAGTGGATGCCGTGGGTGTACGAACTGTGCGGCCTGGCCGCTGGAGCGGCTGGGCTGGTGCTGGTCGGGGCCGCCCTGGGCGGCGTCCTGGGCGCAGGGCTGGCGCTGCTTCCGGTCGCTGGCGTCCTGCTGGTGATGGGCAACATGACGACGGGGGGTGAACGCTGATGCCGCTCGCGCGCCATCTTCCCCTCGTGCGCACGATGCTGCGCCAGCAGGAGCGTAGCCGCCGCAAGAGTCTGCCTCCGCTGACCGGCACCCGGACCGCGGCCGACGTCACGGTCACCCCTGAACGTGCGCTGCAGCTGGCCGTCGTCTACTCGTGCGTGCGGCTGCTCGCCGAGACGGGCAGTATGCTGCCGACCGGCGTCTACCGCCGCGAGGGGGCCTCGCGCGTCCCGTTCGACGAACACCCGGCCTCACCACTGCTCACGTATCAGGCCAACCCCGGTCTGCCGTCGGGCGAGTTGTGGGCGCAGGTCCTGGGGTGGATGCTGCTGCGCGGCAACGCCGCCGTCTACATCGAGCGTTCTAACGGTGGCCAGCCGGTGGGGCTGTGGCCGATTGCGTGGACCAGCGTCGAGCCGCGGCGCGTGAAGGAGACCGGGGAGCTGGTCTACAAGATCACGCTGGAAGATGACGAGTGGGCGCCGATCCGTGAGGCCGACGGCCTGGTGCGCGCCGAGAATCTGCTGCACTTCCGCAGCTTCGGCATCGGCGGCGTCGAGGGTCTGTCACCGATCGGCATGGCCCGCCAGGCGGTCGGCACCGGGTACGCGGCGACCGCCTACATCGGCGGTTTCTTCGCCCGGGATGCCTCGCCGGGTGGCATGGTGTCGGTGCCGGGCAAGCTGACCGATGCCCAGTGGGAGCGGCTGAATCGCCAGTGGCTGGACCTGCACGAGGGGTTCGACAACTCCCACCGCCTCGGCGTCCTGGAGGGCGGCGCGAGCTGGCAGAAGACGACGCTGTCCCCGGCGGACGCCCAGTTCCTGGAGGTCTACAAGCTGACCAGGACGGAGATCGCGGGTATCTACGGCGTCCCTCCCCACATGGTCGGCGACGTGGACAAGAGCACGTCCTGGGGGTCGGGCATCGAGCAGCAGTCCCTCGGCTACGTCATCTACTCGTTGATGTCCTGGCTGACCCGGGTGGAGCGGACCGCGCGGCAGCTGTTCGGCGGCGACCCCGCGTTGTACATGAGGTTCAACCCGGACGCGCTGCTGCGCGGTGACACCGCCCAGCGGTTCGCTGGCTACGCGCAGGCCCGCCAGTGGGGATGGATGTCCGTCAACGAGATCCGGGCCAAGGAAGACCAGCCGCCGATCGAGGGCGGCGACGACTACCTGCAGCCGCTCAACATGGTGCCCGCCGGCAGTGCGGCCCCGGCCGAGCAGCGTGCCCTTCCCCGCCGCCCGCACGTGCGCGCGGACACCGCCGAGTCGCCGTCGCTGGAGGAGCTGCCCGCTTGGGTGCAGCGGCACCACGAGCAGATCGCCGAGTACTTCGCCGGGCAGGGCGAGCGGGTGGTGGCCGCGCTGGGCCTGCGGCCGGACGCGGCCGCCGAGGAGATCATCGACGAGGCGGCCGAGAACGAGGAGTTGACCGCAATCCTGCTGCAGCTCGCCCGCGGGCTGGTCGGCGAGGTCGGCGCGCAGACGGCGGCCACGCTGGGCGGAGCGTTCGCGGCCGAGCAGTCGCTGGCCGTGCTGGCAGCCGGGGCCGCGGCGACGGCGGCGAACATCAATGCCACCACCGTGCGGGAGCTGGCCCACCAGTTCACCGTCTCGAACGCGCCCCGGGACGTGCTGGACATGTTCGGCCGGATGACCGAGTCCCGCGCTCAGCAGCTCGCCCGAGCCCGGGTGAACTACCTATCCGCCTTCGGCGCGCACGAGGGAGCGAAGCAGGCCGGCGCCCGCACGAAGACGTGGAGGGTGTGGGACCCGAACCCGCGCCCGAGCCACGCCGAGGCCGACGGGCAGACCGTCGGCATGCGGGAGATGTTCACCATCGGCACCCACCAGGGGCGCTGGCCGCACGACTACCTGCTCGGCGTGGACGAGATCGCCGGGTGCACCTGCCGACTGCAATTCAACCTGTGAGGAGGCGCCGTCGTGCGCACACGCGAGGTGCGGGCCTTCCCGCTGCAGGACCTGCGCATCACCCGGGCCGACGAGAAGACCGGCCGCCTGGAGTTCCACGGCCGCAGCATCGTCTACAACGCGCTGTCGGAGGACATGGGCGGCTGGCGCGAGCGCATCATGCCCGGCGCCGCCACCCGCACGCTGGCCGGCGACCCGGACGTGCGGTTCCTCATCAACCACGACCCCAACCTGCTGCTGGCCCGCACCGCGTCCGGCACCGCCACCCTCAACGAGGTGCCCGACGAGGGCGTGGACGTCGATGCCCGCATGGCGGACGTCTCCTACGCCCGGGACCTGGCCGTGTCCCTGGAGCGAGGCGACATCAACCAGATGAGTTTCGGTTTCTGGATCACCGCCGACGGCTGGGCGGGCAACGTGCACGAGGTGTTCGGCGTCGACCTCGACGGCGGCGACGTGTCGGTGGTCACGTACCCGGCGTTCAGCCAGACCTCGGCGGAGCTGCGGTCGGCGGCCGCCCGGCAGCTGGGCGAGCCTCCCGTGCCTGAGCCTGCCCAGGTGACCCGGGCGCTGCAGGAACTGCGCGCGGGCAAGGTCCTGTCGGCGGCGAACCGGCAGCTGGTGCAGGACGCCCGCGACGCGCTGGACGCGCTGCTGGAGGCCGCCGACGCCCGCTCCCTGCCCGAGCCCGGCTATCCGGTCGAGCGGGCCCGGCACCGGCTGAACGAGCTGGAGATGCTCGCCCAGCTGTAACCCCCTGATCTGCCCGGCCGTCCGGCCCGGGACAGCACACCCCTTCACCCCTGTGAGGAGCACACCCATGCCCACCAGCGTGGAGCTGCGGCAGCAGCGGGCCGGCGTCGTTCAGTCGATGCGGGCCATCACCGAGACGGCCGAGGGCGAGAACCGCGGCCTGAACGCCGAGGAGCGCCAGTCCTACGACCGGCACGAGGAGGACTTCCGGTCGCTGACCGAGCGCATCGAGCGCCTGGAGGCCGAGGAGGAGCGGTCCGCGCAGATGGCCGAACCGATCCGCCGCGGCGCCGCCCGCCCCGACGACAGCACCCGCACCACCGACGAGCAGCGAGCCCAGGAGCGGCGGGCCGCGTTCTTCCAGGCCCTGCGCCGCGGCCTGCCGCGCATGGCGCCCGAGCAGCGCGCCCTGGTCGAGAACACCGCCGGCGAGATCCTCGTGCCCGAGGACCTGGAGACGGAGATCAACCGTTCCCTGCCGGAGCTGACGATCATGCGCGGGATCGCCTCGCAGCGCTCGACCAACTCCAACCGCATCCGCCGGCGGTCGCTGGCCGAGGTGGCCGTGGGCTGGGGCAAGCTGGAGACGAACGAGCAGACCCTGACCGACTCGATGCCGTCCACCCCGGACGAGGAGTACACCTACATCGAGGACCTCTACGGTCTGGCCAAGGTCGGCGAGGACGAGCTCGACGACGCCGACATCAACCTGGACGCGTTCATCCGCGACTCCTTCGCCCGCGCGTGCGCGGAGGCGGAGGACACCGCGTTCACCGTCGGCACCGGGCACGCCGCCCACCAGCCGGTCGGCTACATGACCTCAGGCGGCGGCGTGCCCACCGTCGCCGCAGCCGGGGCCACGGCCATCACGACCGACGACATGATGAAGCTGATCTACGCCACCCCGAAGCAGTACCGGCGTAACGGACGCTTCACCATCCCCTCCGGGACCGAACTGGCCATCGCCACGCTGAAGGACGCCGACGACCGATACCTGTGGCAGCCCAGCCTGCAGGCCGGCCGCCCCAACACCTTCCTCGGGTACCCGGTCGAGAACCAGGAGGACATCGCCGCCGTCGCCGCCTCCGCCCGGGTCGCCGCGTTCGGCGACTTCCAAGCCGGATACCGGATCTACGACCGGCAGGGCATGACCGTGAAGGTCCTCACCGAGCTCTACGCGGAGGACGGCATGATCGGCTGGAAGATCCGCAAGCGGGTCGGCGGCGACGTCATCCGCCCGCAGGCCCTGCGCATCCTGACGATGGCGGCCGCCTGATGGCCCGCCGCATCCGGATCACGTCGGCCACGTCCGTCTCCGACGGCGCGGGCAACCGTTACGGACACGGCCAGGCCGTCGAGGTCGACGACGAGCTGGCCGCCGCGTGGATCGCCGCCGGACACGCCGAGCCCGACACCGGCAAGCCCACCAGCGACGGCAAGGGCGCGGACAAGCCGGTCCGCCAGGCCGCCGACGGACGCCGCCGGGCCACCCGCCGCGCGCCCCGGGACACCTCGGCCAAGGCGGCCGGAGCGACCGACGCCGAGGCCGCCGCCGTCCGCGGCAACGACGACGACGGCAGCACCGGTTCGTCCGGCGACCAGTGACAGAGGTGGAGTCGTGGCATCACCCTGGGCCCTGCCGGAGGACCTGCGGCTCCACCTCCGGCTCGACTCCATCGACGCCGAGCAGGCCGCCGCGACGATCGCCGCAGCCGAAACCATCGTGCGCGCGGCTCTGCAGCAGACCATCGACGCCGTGGCCGCGGACAGCATCGGCCTGGCCGGCAACGGCCGGCGCATCATGAACCTGCCGGAGATGCCCGTCACCGCGGTCATCTCGGTGACCGTGGACGGGACCCTCCTCGACGCCGACGCCTGGCGGGTGAACCGGCACGGCATCCTCACCCGCCGGTACGGCTGCTGGCCGCTGGACGCGGACATCGGCGTCGTCTACGACCACGGCTATCCCATCGTGCCCGCACCGGTGAAGCAGGTGTGTGTGCAGGTGGCGGGCCGGGCCTGGGTCAACCCGCGGGGAATGGCGTCGGAATCGATCGGCGACTGGTCCGGCACCTGGGACAAGGCCCGGGCCGGGGACGCGTTGACCGACTACGAGATGGGTCTGCTGCAGCCCTACGCCCGCGGACCCGAGAGCCGATAGGGGGAGGTGGCCGTGAGCGTCGTGTCCCACCTGCTCAACACCACCGTGCCCGTCTGGCGGGCAACCACCGCGGACGACGGCGGCGGCGGGCAGGAGACCACCTGGCAGCAGGTCGGCACCCCGCGCGCCCGTATGTCGCAGCCGACCGCCCGCGAGCGGCAGGCCGCCGACCAGGCCGAGGCCCGCCTGGACGAGAGCTGGTACTTCCACCCGTCCGTCGATGTGCGCCGCGGCGACGAACTGCGCCCGCCCGGCCGCGTCGTCGAGGTGTTCGCCGTCTTCGAGCCGTCCGAGCCCGGCACCTACCTGCGGGCGGACTGCACCGTCCGCCAGCCCACCACCGGAAGCTGAGGAAATCCCATGGCCATCCTGTCCGCGCAGCGGCTGCCGCTCGGCGGCCTGCAAGCCACCTTCTCCAACGCCGCCTCCGGCGGCGACCAGGCGCCCGTCGGGGAGAAGCTGGTTCTCGTCGTCCGCAACGGCGACGCCACCTCCAAGACCGTCACCCTGACCACGCCGGGAACGGTCGGCGACCTCGCCGTCGCCGACGCCCAGCAGACCATCCCCGCCTCCGGCAGCGCGTTCATCCCCCTGAAAAGCGTGTTCCGTGACCCGGCCACCGGCCGCGCGAGCATCAGCTACAGCGCGGTCACCTCGGTCACCGTCGCCGTCCTGCAGCTTCCCTGACCGATGGCCCGCCGCTCCCGCCTGGACGGCCTGCGCGGCGCCCTGCGCGCCATCGAACGGATCCCGCAGGCCATGGACGCGGCCCGCACCGAGACGCTCAACGAGTGGGCCGACGCCGTGCAGAACACCGCCGAGGACCGCGTACCGCGCGACAAGGGCGACCTGTGGCAGGCCCTCGACCAGCGGGTCAACACCCACTTCGGCCGGGCCGAGGTCGGGGTGTGGGACCCCGACCAGCTGGAGTACGCGATGTATGTGGAAAAGGGCACCTCCAAGATGGGCGACCAGCCTTTCCTGGTGCCCGCGTTCAACGAGCACCGCCGACAGGTCACCCGCACCTACCGCGCCGCGTTCCGCCGGCACATGGGAGGGGGGTGAGGAAATGCCCGCTTCCCTGTCCCTGCCGGTCTACATGAGGCTCGGCAACCGCGGTACGGAGCAGCTGGTGGGGTACGTCAGCTGGGATCTCGACAAGGGCGAGGGGTCCGTGGACCTGTCCCGGCTCGACGAGGTCTACCCGCAGATGATGGACGACAGCCCCGAACTGCGAGAGGTCGGCATCGTGCGGGACGCGACGTGACGGCCGCCCTGTGGCCGCTGCAGCAGGCCGTCGTTCAGACGCTGCGCGCGCACGCCCCGCTCATGGCCCTGGTCTCCGGCGTCTTCGACGAGGTGCCGGAGAACACCCCTCACCCCTACGTCACGCTCGGCTCGATCACCGAGACCGTCGACGACGCCCACAACCAGCGGGGCCTTGAGGCCTCGGTGGTGCTGCACGTGTGGTCGAAGTACCGCGGCTACAAGGAAGCCTCGACCATCCTGGCCGCCCTCGATGCCGCCCTGGACCGCCAGCCCCTGGCGGTGGCCGGCTTCACCGACGTGTCCATCGCCCACGAGCAGCACACCCAGCTGCGCGATCCGGACCCCGACATCAGGCACATCAACGTCAGCTATCGCGTGTGGCTGACCCGAGAGTGAAGGAGTGCAGGCCATGGCTGGTCTGGACGCTTTCGGCACCCAGCTGCAGCGCGGTGACGGTGCCACCCCCGCCGAGACGTTCACGCCGATCGCGAACGTCACCGACATCACCCCGCCGGGCATCGAGCGCGAGACCCTCGACGTCACCGCCCACGACAGCGAGGACGCCTGGCGGGAGTTCATCGGCGGCCTCAAGGACGGCGGCGAGGTCGAGATCGAGCTCAACTACGACCCGCGCGAACACGACTCCCTGGTGTCCGACTTCGGCGACAAGAACCCCCGCAACTACAAGGTCGTGTGGCCGGACTCCCTCGGCGAGTGGGCGTTCAAGGCGATCCTGACCAACTTCGAGCCCGAGGCGCCGCACGACGACAAGCTCGCCGCCAGCGCCACCTTCAAGGTCAGCGGCAAGCCGACCATCACCACCGGAGCGTGACCCATGACCTACCTGTCCGCAGAGCAGATCCTGGGCGCCGACGACCTCACCTACGAGGACGTCGAGGTGCCCGAGTGGGGTGGCACCGTGCGGGTGCGGGAGATGCCCGGCACGGAGCGCGACAAGTTCGAGTCCCAATTCGTCGGCAAGGACGGCGCCAGCGTGCGCGCCGAGGGGCTGGAGGGGTTCCGGGCTCGGCTGGCCGCCGCGTGCATCGTGGACGCCGACGGCCGGCAGATGTTCCGGTCGGCCGCCGAGGTCAAGCGGCTGGGCGACAAGTCGTCCAAGGCGCTGCAGCGGGTCTGCGACGCCGCGATGCGCCTGTCGAAGATCAGCGACGAGGACGTCAAGGAGCTCGCGGGAAACTGAGGGCGCGGCCGGCCCGGATGTTCTACTTCCGGCTGGCCGCGCACCTCGGCGGTATGACCGTGCGCGAGCTGCTGGCCCGCACCTCGTCCAGCGAGCTCGCCGAGTGGCGCGCGTTCGAGATGCTCACCGGCCCGCTCGGCCCGGCCCGCGGCGATGTCCAGGCCGCGCTCGTCGCGTCCGTCGTCGCCGGCGTCCACCGCTCCAAGGGGGCGCCCCCGAAGGTCTCCGACTTCATGCCGCGCTGGGACCGCCAGCGCGTGCGCAAGAGCCCGGAGGAGCTGTTCCGGATGGCGCAGCAGGCGAACGCCGCACTCGGCGGCCGCTTCAACACCACAACCGCATAGTGATCTGAGGGGGTGATGGCCGGTGGCCACGCTCGCCTCGATGACGGTCCGCCTGGGCATCGACACCGACGCCCTGCGCGAGGGCGCCGACCGCGCCAAGAACGTCCTGGGCGGCCTGGGCAAGGCTGTGGCCGGGCTCGGTGTCGGTGTCCCCGCCGCCGCGGCTGTGGCGGCCGGTGTGGGCGGCATGGCCGCCGCGTTCGCCTCCGCGGGCGTCGCGGCGAAGGCGTTCCAGCTGGCGGTCGGGCCGCAGATGGAGTCTGTGGCCGAGGTCGCCGACCTGGCAGCCGAGGCGGAGAAAGCGGCCGCGGAGGGCGCCGAGGACGCCGCGGAGAAGCAGCAGGCCTACAACGACGCCCTGGCCCGGCTGCCCAAGAGCACGCAGGCCATGGCGAAGGAGTTCGTCGGGCTGAAGAAGGACTACAGCGAGTGGTCCGACAGCCTGTCGGACACCACCATGCCCATCTTCACCAAGGGCCTGGAGGTCGCCCGGCGGCTGCTGCCGTTGCTGACGCCGTTCGTGCAGGAGTCGGCGAAGGCGTTCGGCTGGCTGGTCGACGAGATCGACCGGGGCACCCAGGGCAAGGGCATCGAAGCGTTCGCCGCGTCGATGGCGAAGACGGGCGGGCAGAACCTCAAGAGCTTCCTGGCCGGGCTGAAGAACATCGCCGTCGGTATCGGTGGGGTTATCCGGGCGTTCCTGCCGCTGTCGACCACGATGTCCGGCGGGTTCGAGGAGTCCACCGCGGCGTTCGCCCGGTGGGGGCAGAGCCTGCACCAGTCTGAGGGCTTCGCTGAGTTCGTCGCTCTGGCCCGGCAGGGCGCGCAGACCCTGGGCACGCTCGCGAAGACGGCGCTGGTGCTGGTGCAGGCCTTCGCCCCGCTGATCGGTGTCACGGCGGTGATCGCCGTGCACCTGGCCGAGGTCATCAACGCGATGCCGCCGCAGACGGTGCAGGCCCTGGCCTACGCCATCCTCGGCGCGGTCGTCGCGCTCAAGGCGTTCCGGGCGGCGTCGTCGGCGGTGGACACCGCCACCGAGATGATGGACTCCCGCCTCGGGCAGGCCGCCCGCCGGTGGGCGTCGACCGCGGCGACCAGCATCAGGTCGGGTGCGCGGATCGCGGCGTCGGCGGTGGCGAACGCCGCGCGCACGGCGGGCGCGTGGGCGGCCGCGGCCGCGCGGGCGACCGCCACGTGGCTGGCCACCATGATCCGGGTGGCTGCGGTGACCGTGGCACGGTTCGCGATGATGGCCGGCCGGGCGATCGCGTGGGCGGCGGTGATGGCCGCGCAGTGGCTGGTCGCGTTCTGGCCGATCGCCCTGGTCATCGCCGCGGTGGCCGGGCTGGTCGCGCTGGTCGTCATCTACTGGGACGAGATCAAGGCCGCCACGCTGGCCGCCTGGGACTGGGTCGTCGACAAGCTGCGGGCGGCCGCGGCCGCCAGCCTGGTCGCGATTGGCTACCTCGCGCAGATCCCGGGCTGGGTCCGCGGCTGGTTCAACCAGGCCAAGGACTGGGCCATCGACAGGGCCGTCGCGCTGGTGACGTGGGTGCGGGGCCTGCCCGGCCGTCTGTCGGCCGCGCTGTCGACAATGCTTGGCGTCCTGCGCCAGCGCGCCACCACCGCGTTCCAGGCCCTGCGGGACGCCGGCGTGCAGCGCGCGCTGACGCTGGTGACGTGGCTGCGGGGACTGCCCGGGCGGATCGCCAGCGCGATCGGCTCCCTGGGCGGGCTGCTGGTCGGCAAGGGCCGCGATGTGGTGATCGGCCTGTGGAACGGCATCCGCAGCATGGGCGGCTGGCTGCGCTCCCAGCTGATCAGCTTCGCCAAGGGCATGATCCCCGGCCCGATCGCCAAGGCCCTGGGCATCGCCAGCCCGTCGAAGCTGATGGCCGACGCGATCGGCCGGTGGATCCCGCCCGGCATCGTCGAGGGCGCCGAGGACGAAGTGCCCGCCATGAACCGGGCCCTGTCCGGCATGGTCGACGTGCCCGGCCTGACCACCGTCAACCGCGCCCGCTCCCGCGCGGCCGCGAGCGCGGCAGGGCCTTTGACCATCCGCTGGCACAACGGCGGCGGCGACGCGTTCATGGACTGGCTGCAGCGGCAGATCCGCATCGACTACGGCGGCGACGTCACCAACCTGAACACGACACGATAGGAGGGGCACGTGGTCGCCTGGCCGTTCACCCTGACCGGGGAAATCCTCGTCGACGAATCCTGGCAGCCGGTGAAGATGCGGCAGGACCCGGCCGTCACCGTCATCCGCGGACTGACCGCCGAATCCACCCAGGCCCAGCCGACCCGCGCGGAGATCACCCTCGACAACACCTCAAGGGACTACTCGCTGCGCAACCCGGCCGGCGCCCTGTACGGCAAGGTGGGCCCGTACACGCCGTTCCGGCTGCGCGTCGCCGACCTCCCGGCGGCCCCGGTGCCGGAGGTCACCGACGTCTTCGCCCGCACGGTCGCGAACGGCTGGGGCACGTCCACCTCCGGTGACGACTGGGTCATCTACGACCCGGCGGGCATCTCCCCTCCGGCCGCGGACTACTCCGTCAGCGCCGGCACCGGCCGCCTGAACCTCACCACGGCCAACTCCAGCCGCTACATCCGCTGCGAGGACGTGACGATGGCCGACGTGGACGCCACGTTCACGGTGTCCACCAGCCAGCGGGCCCGCTCCGACAACGCCGAGCAGGGCGTGTTCGCGTCCCTGATCACGCGGGTGGAGCCGGTCAGCCACGACTTCTACGCCTTCAACATCGGATTCCGCGCCGACACCGGCCTGCCCGGCAACGAGGGCCTGCGGCTCGCGGTGAACATCACCAAGATCGTGGACGCCACGGTCACGGCCTTGAACGTGCAGGTCTCCCCGCGCGGCCTGACCTACCTGCCCGGCGTCCCGGTGCGGGTGCGGGTGCAGTGCGCCGGCCCCCACCTGCGGATGCGGGTGTGGGCCGACGGCCAGCCCGAGCCCGAGGTGTGGCACTCGCAGGCCTGGGACGACACGATCCGCGCCGCCGGGCAGGTCGGATTCCGCGCCTTCTACTCGGCGCCCGCCACCACCGTCCCGTTCCTGGTGCACTTCGGTGACCTGACCGTGGCCGCCCCGGCCGCCGACACCGGAGTGATCCGGCTGCTCGGCGAGGTCGCGGCGTGGGAGCCGCACCGCGACCGCAGCGGCGCCGACCAGAGAACCGTCATCGAGCCCGCCGGACTGCTGCGCCGCCTCAGCACCGGCCAGCCCGTCCTCAAGAGCCTGCTGCGCCGCCGGATCCCGACCCTGTACCCGCTGGCCTACTGGCCCATGGAGGAGGGCGTGCAGGGCAACACCCAGGTCGCTGACGCCACCCTCACCGGCCGGGCGGGCGTGCTGCGCGTGTCCGGCCTGGACTTCGGCCAGGACGACACCCTGCTCGGCTCCGCGCCGCTGCCGCAGCTGCGCGCCGGCGCCGCCCTGTCCTCGCAGATCCTGTCCAGGGAGAGCACCGGCTACTGGTCGGTCAGCATGCTGATCCGGCTCACCACCGAATCCTTCCCCACCGGCAGCAGTGAGCACCGGCTGCTGCGGTTCCAGACCACCGGCTCCACCGCGGCGACGTGGAACCTGTCCGTGCAGCTGGACGCCGGCAGCCACCGCATGCGGCTGCGCGTCTACGACTCCGACGGCGCCGAGCTCGCCACCCTCACCACCACCCACGAAGCGGCCGAGACCAGCGGCGACCCGGCCGCCACCGGGTTCCTCGACGGCTGGCGGCACATCCGGGTCCGCGTCGCCGAGAACGGCAGCGGCGGCCTGGACTACGGCTTCGAGTGGCGCGACCAGGACGACCGCAACTGGGGCAACAGCGCCACCCTCGCCTCCACCAGCGCGGGCCGCGTGACCCGCATCAACACCGGGTTCAGCTCCAGCCTCAAGGGCATGTCGATCGGCCACCTGTCGGTGTGGGGCGTGCGCTTCACCAGCGCCTACTACCACACCGGCACCGAAGCGTTCGGCGGCGCGTCCTCGATGGCCGGCCAGCCCGGTCTGCCCGCGCGGGCGTTCCTCGACCGGCTGACCGCGCAGGAAGACGTCGCCCTGGAGATCGTGGGGCAGGGCACGCACGCGCTCGGCCCGTACCCGGCCGGCACCGTCCTGGACCTCGCCCAGCAGGCCGCCGACACGGAGATGGGGCTGCTCACCGACGCCCGACACAAGCTGTCGCTGACGTACCGGGCCCGCGACACCCTCTACAACCGCAGCCCCGACCTGGTCCTGGACTTCTCCCAGGGCCAGGTGTTCGACCCGTTCCAGCCCGTCGACGACGACAAGGACGCCCGCAACCAGATCACCGTCTCCCGCCGGGACGGCTCGGAAGCGACCGCCGAGCTGGCCACCGGACGGCTGTCCGTCGCGCCGCCACCGGACGGCATGGGCCCGGTCCCCACCTCGGTGGAAACCATCGTCGAGAACGACGACCAGCTGCCCGGGCAGGCCGCCTGGCGGCTGCACGTCGCCACGATCGACCGCATGCGCGTCACCCAGCTCACCCTGGAGATGGCCAACCCCCGCATGCACGCCCTCATCGACCAGGTCCTCAAGCTGGACGTCGGCTCGCGCATCCTCATCACCAACACCCCCCACGAGTACACCCCGGACGGGTTCGACCTGCTCGTCCTCGGCTACCGCGAGACCTTCGCCACCGGACAGTGGCGCATCACCTTCACCTGCCAGCCCTACGACCCGTGGTCAGTCGGCGCGGTGGCCATCTCAGAGGACTTCAGCGACTCCACCTACGCGTTCCCGATCGCTGCCGGCGGGAACCTGCCGTGGACCCGCTCGCAGGCCCACTACAACAGCGGCACCTGGTCACTGCGCTCGGGAGCGATCACCAACAACCAGACGTCGGACGCGATCGTGACTATTCCGGCCGGGGCCACGGCGCTGACGTTCTGGTACTGGACCAGCTCGGAAGCCTCCGGACCGGGATTCGAGGGCGACCGGCTGCTCGTCCTCGTCGACGGCGTCCAGGTGCTCCGCGCACAGGGCACCACCCCGTGGACACAGACCACCATCGACGTCACCGGCAAGACCTCGATCACCTTCCGGTACGCCAAGGACAACAGCAGCGCGTCCGGCGAGGATGCCGTCTACATCGACGACTTGCTGTTCACCGGGCGGGCGCCGATGCGGGTCGATGCCAACGAGGGCGGCACCACCCTCGCTCTGGCGGCCAGCACCACCGCGACACAGATGCTCGTCCACACCGCCGCCCGCACCGCGCTCCCGCCCACACCGTGGATCACCTCCGCCGGCCCGGGCCCCAACTACCCGGAGGACTTCCCGCTGGACATCCAGCTCGGCGGGGAAGTCGCCCGGCTCACGGGCTGCACACCGGCCGCCTGGGACACCTTCACCCGCACGGTGGCCAACTCCTGGGGGACCGCGGACGCAGGCCTGCCCTGGGTGGACGCCGGCGGGGCGGCCTCGGACCGGTCCGTCAACGGCTCCGCCGGCGTCATCACCCTCGCCTCGGCCAAGGACACCCCCAGGTTCGAGCGGATCGTCGCCAACATCACCGACTGCGAGGTGACCGTCAGGCTCAGCGTGGACCAGGTCGCGACCATCGCCTCACTGACACCGGCGATCCTCCTGCGCTACACCGACACCTCCAACTACTACCGGGCCCGCCTGCACTTCGGGGTGACGGGGTCGATGTACGCGTCCGTCACCCGGGACGCCACCGAGGTCGGCGGCAGCCCGCTCCTGCCCTACACGTACACCGCCGGCCAGTGGTTCTGGGTCCGCGCCCGCCTGACCGGACACCGGGTGCAGATGCGGGTCTGGCCCGACGGGCAGGCCGAACCCGGCGGATGGCACCGCGACGTCACCATCACCACCAGCCCGATCGCCTCCGGACAGGTCGGGCTCGCCGGGTCGGCACTCGCCACGAACACCAACACCAACCCCCAGCTGCGGTTCGACGACTTCCGGATCGTCACGCCGCAGCTGATGACCGTGCAGCGGTCCCGCAACGGCGTCGTCAAATCGCACCCGGTCGGCGCCGAGGTGCGCGTCCACCAGCCCGCCGTCATCGCCCTGTAGGAGGCCGTCTTGACGTTCATCACGTTCGCGGGCTGGCAACCCGGCATGATCATCAACGAGGAGCGGGCCAACAGCGCCGCACTGATGGGACGCACCGTCTTCTACGCCGCACGCACCACCAACCAGTCCATTCCCACCGGCACCGAGAGCGTCGCCAACGCGATCCAGTGGGACGACGTCGACACGGACCTGATGGGCGGCTGGACCGCCGGCAGCTCCACCCGCTGGACCGCGCCCTTGACCGGCTGGTGGGAGCTCGCCGGCGGCATCGGCTACAACGCGAGCTCGGGCGGCACCATCCGGGACGCCCTGTGGTTCGTCAGCGGCGCAGGCCTGCCCGCCGGACGTGCGCGCGGCGTCGCCACGACCACGATCGCCAACAGCCCGCTGACCGTCGAGGCACGCACTCTGCCCGTGCTGCTGACCGCAGGGCAGTACGTGGAGCTGGTCCCCGGCCAGGACTCCGGCGGCGCCCTGCTCACCGCTACGGGCACGTTCCGTCCGTTCATGTCGGTCACCTACCGCGGCCCCGCATAGCCCCGCCACCGCCCGCCGCCCCGAGCCGCCCCGGCCGGGGCTTTCCTCACGCCTGGAGCACGTATGGCCACACCTCTGTCCGCCGCCCGGTTCCTCGCCGCCCTCAAAGCCGAGGGCGTCAACGTCGTCGAGGTCGGCGACTGGCGCGACCACAACCGCAACCACGTCGGCCCCTGGGGGCCCGTCCACGGGGTGATGATCCACCACACCGTCACCAAGGGCGCCGCCAACACGGTCGACATCTGCCGCAAGGGCTACAGCGGCCTGCCCGGCCCGCTCTGCCACGGCGTCATCACCAAGGACGGCCGCGTCCACCTCGTCGGCTACGGCCGAGCCAACCACGCCGGAAGCGGCGACGACGACGTCCTGCGCGCTGTCATCGGCGAGACCGCCCTGCCGACCGACAACGAGCAGAACACCGACGGGAACCGGTACTTCTACGGGTTCGAGTGCGAGAACCTCGGCGACGGCGAAGACCCCTGGCCAGCCGCGCAGTTGCTCGCCATCGAGAGGGCGGCGGCCGCGCTCTGCCGGTACCACGGCTGGGACCAGAGCAGCGTCATCGGCCACCTGGAGTGGCAGCCCGGGAAGGTGGACCCGCGCGGCTTCACCATGGCGTCCATGCGGGCCCGGATCGCGAAGCGGCTCGGCGCCCAGCCGCCCGCCAGCGGCGGCTCGGCCAGCGGGGCGACCTACACGGTGCGCCAGGGGGACACCCTGTGGTCCATCGCCCGCGCGCACGGCACGACCGTGCCCGCGCTCGTCGACATGAACGGCCTGCGCGACCCGACCCACATCGACGTCGGGCAGAAGCTGAAGCTCCCCGGCGCCGCGGTGGTCACCTACACGGTGGCCCGGGGCGACACGCTCTGGTCCATCGCCACTTCCCGGCTCGGTGACGGCGACCGGTGGCGGGAGATCGCGTCCCTGAACTCCCTACGGGACGCCGACGAGATCACGCCCGGCCAGAAGCTGAAGCTCCCGAAGAAGTAACCCGACAACCGATCATCTGAGAGGACCACCCCATGGCAGCTCCCTCCGCCCCCATCGAGAAGAAGGTCAAGGCGTCCAGCGCGCTGGCCTACCTGGCGAGCCTGGCCGGGCTCGCGATCCTCGGCGCCGTCACCGACGACCCGTCCCTGATCTCCGGCATGCCCGACCCGCTGGAGCCGTTCGTCCTCGCCCTGGTGCCGGCGGCCGCGGCGGCGATCGCCGGGTGGGCGGCGCCGCACACCCCACGCTCGGGCGTCTGATGCCCTGCCCGGCGGCCCGGTGGCTCCGTGTGAAGCTGGGCCGCCGCGGCCACTTCCTGCTGATCCTGGGAGTCGGCAAGACGTGCTGGGGCCTCGGGTTCCTCATCGACCCGCCATCACCGGCCGGCCTCGACCTGCTCACCCGGGTCTGCGACCTGAAGCACTGGGCCTGGCTCTGGATCAGCGCAGGAATCGTCACCACCTGCAGCGCCTTCCTGCGGGTCGGGCGCGACTGGGCAGGCTACGTCGCCGCCCTCATTCCCCCCACGGTGTGGGCAACCGCCTACACCGCCGCTGTCGTCAGCGGCGAGTACTCCCGCGGCGCCTACGTCGCAATCTGGTACCTCACCTCGCACGTCGGGGTCATCTTGTGGGCGTCGCGGGTGCCCGAGCATTCGGTCCCCCACGTGCCGCGCGCCGCCCGGGAAGGCGGGCCTGGGTGAGCATCTGGGCAGGGATCGTCGCCGCGTTCGGCACGGTCGGGATGGTCGTCGCTGGCGTCTTCGCCGCTCGCGCGACGACCCGCGCGGCGGCGGCGACAGCCGAGGCGACCCGCGCGGCCGCGCTGGCACAGGCCGAACCGTCGCAACGGGAGCAGGACCGGGCAGCGTTCGAGGCGATCAAGACCGAACTGAAGGAAGACCTCGCGGAGACGAAGCGCGAGGTGCAGCGGGTCCGCGGCGTGCTGTGGTCGATCTCGCGGTGGGCGCTGGCCCTGCGCGACCAAGTCGTCGATCTGGGCGGTACGCCGCAGGAAACGCCGCAGGACGTAGAGGACTACTACCGCACCGGAGTGTGACCCTCGCCCCCACTGCCCTCGGGCGGTGGGGGCTCTTCTGCGTTTCCGGTACGACCTATCCACTGAGAGCCAACAAGCACGACGGCCCCCGGTATATCCAAGGGCCGTCCGGCGTACCGTTCCTAGAGGACGCTAGGAATGGAGCCAGTATGCCCCAGTGGAGCGACTACAGCACGGGTGAACGGATCAAGATCCTCCGTGGCCGTGCAGTTCGCCAGTCCGACCTGGCCGAGATGACGGGCCTGTCGATCGTCACCATCCAGAAGGCGGAGCAGGACAAGATGCTCTCGCTGCCGACGTTACTCGCCATTGCTGACGCTCTGGGCGTCGACACCTCGGTCATCCTCGGCCAGCAGGCGCCGCGCCGCGCGCTGGACCAGGGCGACCGCATGATGATCCGCGACCTGTCGCGGGCAGTGCACGACACAGCCGCAGGTCTCCTTCCGCCCAACATCGAGGCGGTGGCCGCAGACGTGCTGCAGGAGACCGTCGACCGCTGCTGGGACCTGTACTGGCGGGGCCGGTACATCGAGGCGGGCGCTGTCGTCGCACCGCTCCTCGTCGCGGCGGCCGCGCACCAGCACGAACAGCCGTCCGGACAGCAGGCGTCGGCGTGGGGCCTGCTGTCCGACGCCTACCGGCTCGCCGGCTACGTGGCGAACCTCGTGGGCGGACGGGACCTGGCGTACGCGGCGATCGGCCACGCCCAGATCGCCGCAGAGCGGGCCGCAGACGCCATGCGCGTCGCCCTGGTCAGCTCCGGCCGGGCGTGGGTGTACCTGCGGGACGCGCGGCTCCCCGAGGCGCTGAAGCTGGCGGAGAAGTCGGCGGCCGACATCGAGCCGCAGTTCTCAAAGGCGACGCCGGAGGAGCTGACGGCGTACGGGTCACACGTGAACTTCGCCGCGGTGGTGGCGAGCCGGATGGGCGACAAGGACCGGGCGGCGGACTACCTGTCCCAGTCGCATGCCACGGGCGCGCGGATGGGCCGTGAGGTGCGCGCGCACGGGACCGGGTTCGGTCCGATCACGGCGACGACGCAGGCCGTGGGCATCAACGTAGCCCTCGGGCAGACCGGCAAGGCCCTCGACCTCATCGGTTCCATCCACGACGTTTCCGCGCTGACGAAGGCGGCCAGGAATCGGTACGAGATGGACAAGGCAATGGCGCAAGCCGACGCCAAGCAGTGGGATGCGTCGCTGGACACGCTGGAGAAGACGTTGCGCAGCGACCCGGACTGGGCGCGTCACCAGGCCTTGCCCGGGGTCATCGTGCAGAAAGTCGGCAAAGCGTCGACCGCCCGACTGCGGCGGGTGTCAGAGCTCATTGGGGTGTCACCGGGCAGCCAAGGGTTCCTGCCGGCAACGTCGAAAGCGGCCCTGTGATCTGGTGACTGGTACGTAGCGGACCACTTCACGTAGTCCTGCCGTGAACGGTCGTACGAGGCGGACGACTTGAGACCTGACGGGTTATCAAAGTCGTCCGCCTCGTTTCTGTACTTGCACACTGAGTAGCGGCACCGTTACGGCCATGAAGAGGACACCTGGCGACACCTCCCGACGCCGCGTCATCACGGACGCGGCCAGCGGCTTCCCCTCCCGCGCCACCGTCGTGCTCTACACCTGCATCGCGCCCGGCCAGGACCAGACCGCTGTCCTCACACGACTACGCCGGTACGCGGAAGCGCGGGACTGGGTCGTCATCGGCGAGGTCATCGACCACACCACGACCGCCACCCCGCTGGACAGCCGCCCCAACTGGCAGAAGGCCCGGACGCTCATCACCAGCGGCCAGGCCCACGGCATCGTGACCACCTCGCGCACCGCGTGCGCCGTCACTCCCACCGACTTGTCCCTCGTGGACTGGCTCGCCCAACACCAGGCGTTCCTCGCCGAGGCCGAACCGCTCGTGGAAGGCCTAGCCGGATGAGCGACGCCACGCCTCCGGTGCACGCGCTCTCCGGGCGGGACAGAGCGCGTCGGCTGGCCGCCTACCACTGGCTGCTGGAATCGGCCCCGCACCGCGACACAGCCGGAATGGAGTGGACGCGGTACGGCGTGGCCCTGCTGACCGCTGGCATCCGGTGGGACGTCGTACGCGTGCCCTACGAAGTCCTCCACCCGAGCTTCGCCCGGGACACCGCCCCTCGCGACCTGACTCAGAGGCTCGGAGAGCTCGGCGTGATCGGTCCGGTCTTCTGCGACCCTTACCGGCCGTTCGCGTACTTCATGGTGCCGCCACGCACGGACCAGCAGTGGCCGCGCGACCTTGCCGCGGCTGGTGTGGAGTGCCTGGGCGGCACCAGACCGTACGTCTATCACGTGGGCGTGCCCCAGGTGGAGAGGGCTGCGCCGCCTGGCCTGTTCTGGCTGGCGCCCCCCGACGAAGCGAAGCGCCAGTACGTCAATCCCGAGCACCTGCACCAAGTGCTGCACGCCTGCGTGCACCAGTCGACCGAGCAGGAGCAAGCGGACGCGCCACAGGTGATCGCGTGAGCGACCGGGACACGCTAGGCGCCACGCTGACCGCACTGTGGGCGTTCGGCAACCTCGCCGCCACCACACTCCTCGGCATCACCGTCTACCAGCAGGAACAGCCCGCCGCCCCCAACGCGGCCACAGCTGACCTCGACACCCAGCCGGCCGACTCGGCCGCCACCTAGACCGGCGCCAACCATGCGCGTTTCCCGCCGTGCATGGCTGGCGCCTCCCACCTCCGCCAGCGAACCGGAGAGAAGGGGATCCCCGGCCGTCGACCGGCGGTCGGGAAAATCGCACCAACCGAAAGGACGTCGCAATGCGTAAGAGACTCGGCACCACGCTCCACCAGCTGCTCCGGCCGCTGGGGATGACCTGCCCGAACGGCGAGTGCGGCGGCACCATGGTGAAGTCGGGCGACTTCTACCAGTGCCCCAAGTGCGGCGCCACGATGTAACGCCCGTCCTGGGTGGTCTTCTCCTCGTTCTCTGGGTGCGCGCCCCGCAGGGCGAGCACCATGGGGAGGACCACCGCTCCAACGAAGGATGCTCATGGAATGCCCTAAGTGCAGGTCGACGAATGTCACGTCGACCGGTGAGAGGCCGGTCTGGCAGTGCATGAACCCGCATTGCAACGCGAGGTTCAATCGGGATGAGCAGGCCCGGAGGCTCGGCATCATCCGGTAGAACCCCACGACATGGCCCCGCCCGTGCCCGGAAAGGGAGAGCGCAGCGGGCGGGGCCATGCCATACCTGTTTCCGGCGCGCGCTGACCGCCCCCGCGGCACACGGAGGCGCCTCGTGAAGATCTGCGATCACTGCTCCGAACCGATTCGTCCTGACGAGCTGTACAGGGACGTCGACGTGCACGCGCCCTCTGCTGCCGCACCAAGCGTGGTGCTGCACGAGCGGCCATGCACCCCTGTGGTGCCGCACAAAAGCACGCAGGGACTCCTGCGCTCCTGACCCCCGCCCGCCCCGTCCTCGCGCCGATGCGGGGCGGGCGGTACCCGCGGCCCCGGCCGGCGCCCCCGTCGCCGGCCGGGGCCGCTCACCCAGTCAACTCTGCGAGCGGAACACCGACGGCGTGCGCGATCAGGATCAGGTCCAACAGGTTCGGGCTGGTCTGGGCCGTCTCGTACCGGTGGATCGTCTTGTGGTCCCGGCCGACCAGATCACCCAGTTGCACCTGAGACAGACCTGCCGCTCGCCGGCAGGTGCGGATGCGCTCGCCGATGACCTGCTGTCGGGCGAGCGCCCAGTCAGGAACGGGGTCGAGCGGCACCCGTACACCGTGATTGGATCTTGACGGCGAGTCTTTACCATCGCTGGTAAATCTCTGAAGCTGCCGCCACTGCTGGCGGCGTAAGACCCGCTGAAGCGCTGGGGCCTACGGGCCCTGGAGAGGACGCGGATGCGGGCCGGGCGGCCACCCCCGTGGGTGGCCGCCCGCGTTCGTTGTCTGACGTTCTCTCGGGCCAGCTACGGGCCAGCTATCGATCATGAGGACCGACTAAAACGGACAGGACCCCAGCTCATTCCTGCTCTGAGCTGGGGTCCGACGTGTAGGCCCTGTGGGACTCGAACCCACAACCAATGGATTAAAAGTCCACTGCTCTGCCAATTGAGCTAAGGGCCCTGGCGATGTTGCCTCCCCGAGCATAGCCGCAGGAGGCCGTGTCGCCGATCGGGTATCGGGGAGACGGGGCCGTGGGCGGGGGCGGAGGGGTCCGGAAGTGCTAGGGATCCACCGGTTCGGGAGCGGGGTGGACCGTCGTCCGCCGGGCCGCCGTGCGTTCGTGCGTGGGGTCGAGGAACCAGTGCCGGGCCGACGCCAGCCACCAGGCCGTGGCGGAGCCGAGGACGACCAGGACGGCGACCGGGGCGTAGTTGAAGGTCTCCCAGGTGACCGGGGAGACCTGCGGGAGCATGAAGAGGACCGTGATCACGCCGACCCAGCCGACCGCCACCACCCCGACCGGGCGCGACCAGCGGCCCAGGTGCCACGGGCCGCGTTCGAAGGCCTCGCCCCGGCGCAGCCGCAGCAGCGTCGGGATGACGTACGCGATGTACAGGCCGATCACCGCGATCGAGGTCACCGCCGCGTACGCCGTGACGTTGATCAGGTAGGGCAGGCCCAGGGCGAGGGCGCCCAGCACGGCCAGCCACACCGCCGCCACCGGCGTCCGGGTGCGCGGGCCGACCGTGCGCCAGACACGCGAGAACGGCAGCGCGCCGTCGCGCGAGAAGGCGTAGATCATGCGGCTGTTGGCGGTCACCGAGGCCATGCCGCAGAAGAGCTGCGCGCCGATCACGACCAGCAGCAGCAGCTTGCCCGCCGTGGCGCCGAGCGCGTCCAGCAGGATCTGGGCGGGCGGCGCGCCGGTCGGTGAGGTGCGCGCCCCCTCGTAGGACCGGATGGCGAAGGTGAAGCCCAGCAGCAGGACGAAGCCCGCCGCCCAGGAGGTCCAGATGGCGCGGACGATCCCGCGCGGGCCCGCCGTCGAGGCGTCCCGCGTCTCCTCCGTCATGTGCGCCGAGGCGTCGTAGCCGGTGAAGGTGTACTGGGCCATCAGCAGGCCCAGGAGCACCACGTACGCCCCACTGCCCCAGCCCGTGTGGTTCACGAACGCGCCGAAGACGAACGACGCCGGCCGGTGCTGGTCGGGCACCAGGGCCAGCGCGCCGGCGATCAGGGCCACGCCCAGCACGTGCCACCACACGCTGACGCTGTTCAGCAGCGCGACGACCCGGACGCCGAAGGTGTTCAGCAGGCCGTGCAGCAGCAGGATCGCGGCGAAGAGCAGGATGGTCCGGCCGGGTGTGACCTCGAAGCCGAACTCCAGGTTCAGGTAGGCGCCCAGGAAGGACGCCGCGCCGAAGTCGACGCCCGCCGTCACCGCCACCTGGCCCAGCACGTTGAACCAGCCCGTGAACCACGCCCAGGCGGCGGCCGACCGGGCGGGCGCCAGGCGGTGCGCCCAGAAGTACAGGCCCGCCGACGTCGGGTACGCCGAGCAGATCTCGGCCATGGACAGGCCCACGGTCAGGGTCAGCAGGCCGACCGCCACCCAGCCCCAGGTGATCACCGCCGGGCCGCCGGTGTTCATGCCGAACAGGTACAGGGTCAGGCAGCCGGACAACACCGAGATGATCGTGAAGGAGACCGCGTAGTTGGAGAACGCCGACATCCGGCGGGCCAGGACCTGGGTGTAGCCGAGCTGGGCCAGGCGTTCCTCGTCGGTCGGCCCGCCGCGCGACGCGTCATCTGTCATGCCCCCAGCGATTCCCTCACCGAGGGCGTGACACACGTCACAGGCAGGGCCAGAACAGGCCCTTGTACCCCTGCCAGCCCGTCGCGATCCTCACCGGCGCCCCCGAAGGAGCCCGCGCCCGTCCCCGGCACCCGGTACAGCGCCCCTGCGGAGTCGCGCGCGACCAGTCGGCCCTCCCGCCCCCGGGATGCCGCCGGCCCCGACGACCGCGTTGTCCGCCGCGCCCCGGCCCGACGCCGGCTTCACCCGCGCGGCGAAGGTGCCCGTGCCGTGGTGGCCGTACGGCACGTTGGCCGCGTCCTGGGTGACTGGGTCCCCGGCGCCGTCCCCGCTCAGGCCGCCGGCGCCGACGATCTTCTGGTACGTCTTCCCGTCGTCGTACAGCTTCACCCGGGCGGTGAACCGGCCCGTGCCGGTGGTACAAGCCGGGCTGCGCCGGCCCGCTGCCGCCGTCGACGCCGCACACCACGATCGCGACGGGCACCGGCCGGAACCAGTACGACGTGCTCACCGCGCCCGGTGACGTCACCAGGGAACGGCCGCCCCGGCCTGATCGTCCGCACCGCCGCCACCGGCACGGTCTGCCGCTGCGAGGGACAAGTCGGCCGATCGTGTAGCGATCACGTAACCCTGGGCCAAAGGATGACCGACGTGCGGGCCACCGCGCACGGAAAACGCCGTGGCCCCCACCAGTACGTCGGTGGGGGCCACGGCGTTGGGCCGGCTCAGCCGGCGTCAGCCGTTGCGCTTCCAGCGCGGCTTGTCCTCGCGGCGCCCGAAGGAGCCGCCGCCGCGGTGGTCGTCACGGCGGCCGTAGGGGCGCTCGTGACCGCCGCTGCGGAAGCCGGGGCGGTCGCCCTGACGGTCGCGGTTGAACGGACGGTCACTGCCGCGGTGACCGCCGCGCTCGTCCCGCCGGTCGAAGGGACGGGCCGGACGGTCGTCCCGGCGGAAGCCGCCCCGGTCGTCCCGGCGCTCGAAGGAACGGCCGCCGCCGTCGCGGTCGAAGGAACGGCCGCCGCGGTCACGGTCGAAGGACCGCCCGCCCCGGTCGCCGCCCCGGTCGCCGTCCCGGCGGTCGTCACGACGGTCGTCCCGGCGGAAGCCGGCGCGGTCGTCGCGGCGCTCGAAGGAACGGCCCCCACGGTCACCCCGGTCACCGCGGGCGCCCCGGTCACCGCGGTCGCCGCGGTCGTCCCGGCGGAAGCCGCCCCGGTCGTCCCGGCGCTCGAAGGAACGGCCGCCGCGGTCACGGTCGAAGGACCGCCCGCCCCGGTCGCCGTCCCGGCGGTCGT
Source organism: Streptomyces cinereospinus (assembly GCF_042430725.1). NCBI lineage: Bacteria > Bacillati > Actinomycetota > Actinomycetes > Kitasatosporales > Streptomycetaceae > Streptomyces > Streptomyces cinereospinus. The sequence goes on from NZ_JBHMCY010000031.1 coordinate 71,025, forward strand.
CACGACGGTCGTCCCGGCGGAAGCCGCCCCGGTCGCCGCCGTCGCGGCGGTCCCGCCGCTCGTACGACCCCGCGCCCTCCGTCCGCTCGGCCCGCTCGTCGTCCCGGGGCGCCGCCTGCTCCGGCACGGACACCTCGACCACGTCCGGCGCCTCGGCCACCGCGGCCTGCGCCTCGGCCACCGCCGCCTCGGGGTCCTCGCCGCGCTCGCGGGCGACCCGGGCGACCAGCCGGTCGGCCTCCTCACGCAGCTCGGCGGCGCGCCGCTGCGCCCGCTCCAGCTGCTTGGTGAGCTGGGCGACCTCGCGCTCGGCCTGCTGCGCGGCGTTGCCCGCGGACTCGGCCTGCACCTCGGTCATCGACCGGGCACCGGTGATCTCGGCCACCTCGGGGTCGAAGGCGCCGGCGCCCTGGATGATGTGGCGCGAGGCGTCGACGCCCGCGTCCTCCATCAGGCGGAAGATCTGGCGGCGCTGGTGCGGCAGGGCGAGCGACACCACCGTGCCGGTGCGCCCGGCGCGCGCCGTACGGCCGGCCCGGTGCAGGTAGTCCTTGTGGTCACCGGCCGGGTCCACGTTCAGGACCAGGTCGATGCCGTCGACGTGGATGCCGCGCGCGGCGACGTCGGTGGCGACCAGGACGTTGACGTACCCGTCCTTGAAGTCCGCCAGCGTCCGGGTCCGGGCGCCCTGCGTCATGCCGCCGTGCAGCGCCTCGGCCTTGGCACCGGCGTCGCGCAGCTGCTCGGCGACGCGGTCGGCGCCCAGCTGGGTGCGGACGAAGATGATGGTGCGGCCCTTGCGGGAGGCGATCGCGGCGGTGACCGGCGCCTTGTCCTTGGGCTTCACGATCAGGATGTGGTGCGACATGGTCGTCACCGCGCCCTGGGCCGCGTCGACCTCGTGCGAGACCGGGTCGTTGAGATAGCGGTCGACCAGGGTCTTGATCTCGTTCTCCATGGTGGCGGAGAACAGCATCCGCTGGCCGCCCGCCGGGACCTGGTCGAGCAGCTCGGTGACCTCGGGCAGGAAGCCCAGGTCGGACATCTGGTCGGCCTCGTCGAGCACGGCGACCTCGACGTCCTCCAGGGAGCAGGCGCCGCGGTTGATGATGTCGCGCAGCCGGCCCGGGGTGGCGACGAGGACGTCGACGCCGCGCTCCAGCGCGTAGATCTGGTTGCCCATGGACGTACCGCCGCAGACGACCTTCATCTTCAGGCCGAGCTGGTCGCCGTACGGCTGGAGGGCGTCCGCGACCTGCATCGCGAGCTCACGGGTCGGGGTGAGGATGACCGCGCGCGGACGGTGCTTCTCGGTGCGGCCGCCGGACAGCCGGGCCAGGGCGGGCAGGCCGAAGGAGAGGGTCTTGCCGGAGCCGGTGCGGCCGCGGCCGAGGATGTCCTTGCCGGCCAGGGCGTCCGGGATGGTCGCGGCCTGGATCGGGAAGGGGGTGGTCACACCGTTCTGCGCGAGCTTGCGCACGACGCCCTCGGGCAGGCCGAGATCGGCGAAAGTGATCTCGATCTCGGGGGCCTGGTCGTCGCCTGCGGGCAGGACGGCGTGATCAGTACTGGCGATGGACATACGTCTGCGAAACCTTCCGGAGTCTCATCGGCACGCGCCCGTCAACTCCGTGATTCGCACACGACCGCCTCAATGCGGTCCGCCACGGCAAGGGAGAGTACGCGCCACACGGCGCGCTCTGCGGTGGCGCCGGGCAAATGGGATCAAACGATCTACCACCATACGCACCCACCACCCCGAAAGGCAAACCGGCCTCAGCCGCACACCCCGATGACCGGCCCGGAAGTGGGCCACGTCACAGCCGGGCGCCCCGCCTACACCGGCGCCCCCGCCTCCGGCGCCGGCTCGCGCCGGGCCAGCTGCGGCCCCGTCTCCTCGTGCGCCGACGAGGACGGCTCGGCGACCGTGGGCTCCGCAGAGGCCGGCGGCTCCGGTGCGGGCGGGGTCGGCTCCGGGTCCGGGACGGTGCGGGTGGGGGTCGGCTCGGGCGGGGGCGGCGGCGGGTCGCCCGGCTTCTCGGTGTGACCGGGCGGCACCGGCGCCGGTGCCGACGCGCTCGCCCCGGGCGCCCGTACCGATCCGGACGGCGCGGGCGTCCGGCCGGGCGCCGCCGGCCGGCAGCCCTTGCCGTCCCCGCCGCGCACGGGCTCCGCGCCGCCCGCGGCCCCGCCGCCCGCCGGCCCGCCGCCGGACACGGCCGTCCCCCCGTCGGGCGCCTCGCCGCCCCGTGGTCCCGCCGAGTGCGACGGCCTGGCCCGGGCGCCGTCGTCGTCACCCACGCTCATACAGCCGGCGGCCGCGGCGACGGCCACGGCGGTGGCGGCCAGGCGGACAGGTACGTACAAGGGGCGCACGGGCGGCCACCTCCGGGGCGGGGGGCTGGAGTCAACCTGCCCAACTCCCGGCGCCCGCACGAGGACACGCGCCCCGTTACGCGGGCCGTCTCGTCACCCGTAACCCAGCGCGTGCAGCCGCGCGTCGTCGATGCCGAAGTGATGGGCGATCTCGTGCACGACCGTGATCTCGGTCTCCGCGACCACGTCCTCGCGCGACTCGCAGATCCGCAGCGTCGGCCCCCGGTAGACGGTGATCCGGTCCGGCAGCACCCCGGCGTACCACTCCCCCCGATCGGTCAGCGGCGTCCCCTCGTACAGCCCGAGCAGCTCGGGATCGTCGGCGGGCGGTTCGTCCTCGACGAACACCGCGACGTTGTCCATCAGGCGTGTCAGCTCCGGCGGGATCCGGTCCAGCGCCTCGGCGACCAGTTCCTCGAACTCCTCGCGCGTCATCTCCAGCACAGGCCCATTGTCCGGCACGGCACCCCGGGCGAGACCCCCGCCACCACCAGCCGCACGACCCGCCCGGGCTCGCATGTCCGCCCGGCGACGTGGGCATACGGCATCAATGGCCCGCGTCCCAGCCGCCGTCCGCGCCACGATCAGCCGCCTCCGGCCCGCCCGCCGCCCGCGCCCCGCCCCCACGACCGCCGTGCTCGAACCCGTCCCCCCGCCCGCCGGCCGCCTGCGCCGCGCCCTGGGCCTCACGGCCGTCGTCCTGCTGGGCGCCTGGCTGGGCCTGCTGGTCGTCGGCAACGTCCGGGTCCCGGTCGGCCCGATGGACACCACCATGACCCTGCGCCCGTCCCTCACCGGCGGCACGAAGATCAACGTCTCCCCGCTGGGCGCGCTGCACCTGGACAGCCACACCGCCCCGGTCCGGCTGGACGTCAACGTCGACCAGCTCGACCCGGCCCGCTCCCAGGCCCTGGTCGACCACCCCGAACGTTTCTCCGGCCTGCAGGACGAGGTGGCCCGGGACATCGGCCACGGCGCGCTGGACCTGGCCGTGCGCTCCTGCGTGGCCGTCGTCACCGGCGCCACCGCCCTCGGCCTGGCCGTGTACCGGCGCCCGCGCCGCGCCCTGGCGGCCGGCGGCCTCGCGCTCACCCTGCTGGCGGCCTCCGGAGCGACGGCGTACGCCACCTGGAACCCCAAGTCGGTGCTGGAGCCGAGGTTCTCGGGCCTGCTCTCCTCCGCGCCCTCCCTGGTCGGCGACGCGCGCAGCATCGTCACCGAGTTCGACGTCTACCAGCGGGAGCTGGCGCGCCTGGTGTCGAACGTGACCAAGCTGTACGACGCCACCTCCACGCTCCCCGCGTACCGGCCGGACCCGACCACCATCCGCGTCCTGCACGTGTCGGACATCCACCTCAACCCGGCGAGCTGGAAGATCATCGCCTCGCTGGTGGAGCAGTACGAGGTGAACGTGATCGTCGACTCCGGGGACACCATGGACCACGGCACGTCGGCGGAGAACGGCTTCCTGGACCCGATCGAGGACCTGGGCGCCCCGTACGTCTGGGTCCGCGGCAACCACGACTCGCACACCACCCAGCGCTACCTGGAGGACCTGAAGAACGTGCACGTCCTGGACGACGGCCGGGCCGTGTCCCTCGCGGGCCTGCGGTTCGCCGGCATGGGCGACCCCCAGTTCACCCCGGACCGCACCGACCGGCCCGGCGCCGAGGCCTCCCAGGAGCTGGCCGGCGCCCGCCTGGCCACCGCCCTGCGCGACCAGCGCGCCGCGGGCACCCCGGTGGACGTGGCCGTCGCGCACGAACCGCAGGCCGCCCGGCAGACGGACGGCGAGGTCCCGCTGGTCCTGGCGGGCCACGTGCACCACCAGGAGATGGAGGTGCTGCCGTACGGCACCCGGCTGCGCGTCGAGGGCTCGACCGGCGGCAGCGGGCTGCGCGCGGTGGAGGACGAGCACCCGGACCCGATCGAGGCGTCGATCCTCTACTTCGACCGCGACACCCGCCGTCTCCAGGCCTGGGACGCGATCCGCCTGGGCGGCCTCGGCCTCACGACGGCGGAGGTCAGCCGTCATCTGGTGGAGGAGAACCAGCCGGGGGCCACCCCGACCCCGTCCCCGACCCCGTCCGCCGCCTCGGCCGCGCCGCCGGGTCCGTCAACCGTTTTGGCGATCCCTCCCGCCATCCCCTATGCTTCTCACGTCCCCGACGCGCTGAAAAGCGCCCAGGCGGGCCGATAGCCCTCATCGTCTAGCGGCCTAGGACGCCGCCCTTTCAAGGCGGTAGCACGGGTTCGAATCCCGTTGGGGGCACCAGCGAGACGTACGGAAACCCACTCCCTGCCGGAGTGGGTTTTTTGCGTGCCGCGCCGTCTCACGCATGCCGCGCCGTCTCACGCGTGGCGTGCCGCGCCGTCTCACGCATGCTTGCGCAGATGGGCGGTCACCTGCGTGCCGAGGGCGGGGGACAGCCGTCCGGGCGGTACGTCGAAGCCCAGCTCGCGGGCGAGCGCCGCGCCCCGCAGGTCGAACGCGGCCTCGGTGAGGTGCGCCAACGTGTCCACGGCGGCCCGGGTGCGGCGCAGGCCGGCGACGAAGAGGGCGGCCGCGACCGGCAGCGCCGGCCACCACCACACCGCCACCGGCACCGTCAGCACACCCCACCCGGCGAGCGCGACGGACGCGTCCAGCTCGCCTCGGGCGGTGCGCAGGGCGTTCTGCTCGGAGTCGGTGAGGACCAGCCACAGCCGGGGCCAGGCGAAGACGACGTCGAGCCGGTACCAGGCCCAGACCCGGGAATCGACCGCGCCCAGCCGGTCCCCGGCCCACACGGGGTGGGCGGGCGCCCGCAGGGCGACAGCGTTGCGCCGGGCGGCGAGCTCGTTCAGCCGGGCGCTGTCCGCGGCCGACGGCCGGACGCCGACCCGGTCCAGCTCCTCCCGGTACGCCGCGTCGGCCGCCGTCCACCGCGCGGCCCGGGCGGCCGTACGCCGCGCGGCCGGCCCTGCCAGGACGCCCGGCCAGGGCTCGAACCACAGCCGCGCCAGCACCGCGGCGGCCCCCCGGGCGGCCAGCCCGGCCGCGGCCGACAGCAGCGGCAGCACCACGATCACGAACAGCCACACCGACGACACGCCCCGGCCGGCCGCCGGGCCGCCGGATACCGGCAGGCCGGTGAGCCGGCCCGGGTCCGCCCAGTGCGCGTGCCCCAGCCGGTACGCCGCCGCCGCGCCCGCCACGTACAGCAGTCCCGGCAGGACCAGCAGCGTCATCCAGCGCTCGGCGTACCTGCGGCCCAGCTCGGCCACCACCGCGTTCATCGCCCCCGCCGCCCGTCAGCCGAAGCGCAGCGGGCTGTCGTGCAGCGCGCAGACCGGCAGGTCGTCGCCCGGACGGGGCAGCTCGGCACGGCGGCAGGTGCCGAGCGGGCACCGGTAGCGGCCGCGCGGGACCCGGCCGGAGTGGTCGACGCCGGGCAGGTCAACCAGGCCGCCGGACGGTTCCGCGCCGGCGCCGGGCGGCACCGCCCGGGCCGTCCAGGACTCCAGCAGCTCCAGCAGGCCCAGCTCCCGCAGCCGGTCGGTGACCGGGTCGCCGCGCCGGGCCGCCGGCAGGGTCTCCTCCAGCGCCGGTCCGTCACCGGCCTCCTCGGCGACCTCGCGCAGCGCGGGCAGTTCCCGGCACAGCGCGCCCAGCAGCTCCGCCGTCTCCACGACCGGCTCCCTCCCCAGCGAGTTGATGGATCATCATGATGCCCTGAGCGCACACCGGCAGCGGCGGCCGACCGGGGGCGGACACGCGCGAGCACGGGCGGGAGGACGGTCGGGAGGACGTCGGCTGGGCGTGGACGATGCGGCTCGCCGAACGGCTCGGTCGGCGCGGCCGGACTCCTTCTGGACCGGCGGCGACCGCGAGGCGGTGACCGACCCGGCGGCGACCGCGAGGCGGTGACGGACCCGGGGTCGGTCGCCGAGCGGACGAGCTGGGCGGGTACGTGCTGCGGAGCAGGGACTGGCGACGGGACGCTGTACGTCCTCGACCCGTCGGCGGCGGCCGCCGTCACCCATCTGTACTCCGCCCGGTGCCTGGTCCCGGGCCCGGACACCCCGCGGGCACGGCCCGAGCTGCGGCTGACGGTGACGCTGTTCGCGGTGTTCGCGCGGTACGCGCCGGAGGAGGTGCCGCCGGCCCCGGCCGGACCGCCGGCGTCCGAGACGGCGGCCGCGGAGGAGCCGGCCGGCCCTGGAACTGCTGGGCCGCCGGCAGACCGCGTCCGACGCGGCGGCGCCGGAAGCGGTGATCGCCCGCGGCTGCTCGGCGAGCTGCTGCCCGCGTCCCGCCCGGGCGCGCGGTGCTGCTGTCCGACCTGGGCGCGGCCCTGCGCTCACGCACCCCCTGCACGGCACCCGGAAAGACCTGGAGGACGCCGCGGCCTCGGACGGAAGGCCGCGCGCCGGGCCGGGCCGGGCGACCCGGACCGGTCCGTGTACGACGCCGGCCGGTCCGGCACGCTGACCGTGCGCCACGGGCCGCGGCGCGACCGGGCCGGCCCGGAGGCGGTCACCACCGGGTTGCGGGCGGTACGGCCGACGCCCGCGCCGCAGGCGCTGATCCACTCCCACACGGGCATCGCGCTGCTGGAGCGGAACGGGGCCGACGCGGCGGTGGCGGACCTGGACGCCGCGATCGCCACCGCCCGGCGCAGCGCCGACGCCGCGGCCGGCAGCCGGGAGCAGGGCGTGCCGCGCACCCTCCTGGGCAGGCCCCGCCGGCCCGGTCCGGCACCCCCGGCCTGCCGCCCCTGCCGCACGCCGCGACGGAGGTACGGCACCTGGCGCACCGCTTCCCGCACACCACCGTCCCGAAGGGCCCGGAGGCCACCCGCGGACACCTGCCGCGCGCCCTCCCCGATCACCCCTGCCTGCACTTCTGCGGCCACGGCACCCAGGACCCCACCGACTCGGCGGGCGGCGCCCTCTCCCTCCACGACCACCAGCGCTCCGGCCCGCTCACGGTCACGGACGTTCCCGCCTGCGCCTCACCGGCGCCCGGCTGGCCTTCCTCTCGGCCTGCGAGAGCGCTCGGGAATTAACCGGTACGGGGCACCGGCCCGCCTCTGATATGCTGATCCAGCGACATCGGGAACCAAGAAAGTGCAGGTCAGCCGCCAGGAAGCAGCCCTTCCAGCGGATTTCCTCCACTGGTTTTGGAGACTCACATCGCCGTGTGCGACACTGTCGTACGCAACAGCCTGGTCCTGTGGAGCAGTTTGGAGTGCTCGCCACCCTGTCAAGGTGGAGGCCGCGGGTTCAAATCCCGTCAGGACCGCTCGGGGTCTCACAACCCCGTGGCTGGGTAGCTCAGTTGGTACGAGCGTCCGCCTGAAAAGCGGAAGGTCGCCGGTTCGACCCCGGCCCCAGCCACAACCGCCCTACCTGGGCAAACACCCCCTCTGGAGTTCATCGGAGGGGGTGTTTTCGTGTCGGTTACGCCAACGCGTACGCCAACGGCACGATCAGAGGAGCTAGATCAGCAGTCTCTTTCGGGTTGTCCTGTGTCGGGCCAGCTGCCTTGACCGCACTAGAGACCAAGCAGGCCACAGTCAGAGGCGGGTGCAGCAGCACGGCACGGCGAGGGTGCTTCGCGACTGTGCGCACCTAGTTCTCCTGATCAGCGGCCAGCCAAACGGTATGGTCCAAGTGAACAAGATCTATAAGGGGGCGATCGTCATCACTGGTGGCACTGGTTCGGGAGGGGACTCGAATGCTGGAGATGCACCGGTCCCGCTGTGGAGGAGACCAGCGGTGATGGCTGCTGCAACCGCAGTCGCCATCACCGTTATAGCCGGGTGGATTCAACAAGGCGGGGCCGCCGCCGTCTCATCATTATTCGGCGACGCAGATGAAACTGAACCCGTGGTTCACGCCAAAACCATGGAGCCGGATTTCTGTGGCGTGTGGCATCTGCGCAAGGAAGCGTCTGCGGTATCTGAAGAACTCAAGAAACAGCTGAACGGGCCTAAACCCGCCGGATCAGGAAATCCTGACTACTCGAAAATCCTGTCCGCCGTAAGGAAAGCAACGAAGTCCGACTTGCCATCGGGTAACACGGTTGAGGTTACAATCGAAGGCAGCAATGGTAAGGCGGCTATCCTGACCGGACTGGACGTTATCGTTCAGAAGCGGTCTGCCCTGTCTGGAGACCTCATGACGGTTGGCTCCAGCTGTGGCGGAGGGGTTACGGCGCGCCGTTACGTCGCCGAACTGGACGATCCGAACCCTCGCTTCGAGGTGGTTGAGCAGGCAGGCCCCGGCGAGGAGACCAAGAAGCCAATCGACTTCCCCTACAAGGTCTCGTCCGGTGACCCGGAAGTGTTTCACCTGGAGGGCGCTTCAAATGACGGAATCGTCGAATGGAAAGCAAAGCTTCATTGGGTCGCCGATGGCAAGGAAAAATCGACCGAGATCAGCGATAACGGAAAGCCGTTCGTTTCCTTTCCTGATAGGTCCGTGAAGTATTTCTTCAGCACCGACCTCAATGAGCTGGAAGACATGACCGCAAACTAACGCGTGTTGCTCCATCGATGAAGCAGGGACTTGCAAAGGAATCGTCGAACCTCGCTTAGGTTCACATTTACGGGATGCCCCTGCCCCACGACCCTTCGGGTAGGGGCATCCCATACGCTAGCTCGTCGCTGAAATGATCAGGAAAGCTGTTCTCCGAGCCTTCTCAAAGCTTTCCTCTGCTCATCGAGGGAAGCATGCGCGTAGATCTTCATCGTCACGCCGATATCGCTGTGGCCGACGATCTGGCGGACGATGTGCGGCGGTACCCCCAGATCGAGTAGGAGCGATACAGCCGAGTGCCGTAGGTCGTGGAACCGGATTTCCAGTCCCAGCCGCTTCCGGAGCGGGTACAAGCTCCGACGCAGGTTGTCTGGCCCCAGCGGGGTGCCGATGCGGGACGTGAAGATCAGCCCGTTCTCCTTCCACTCCGTCCCGGCGGCGGCCCGTTCCTGCGCCTGGCGCTCGCGGTGCTCGGTGAGCGCCTTCACCACGGCCGGCGGGAGCGGCACGGTGCGGACTGAGGCAAGGGTCTTGGGCCGGACGAGTCGCAGTTCGCCGGAGACGCGCTGGAGAGCCCGCTCCACGATCAGCGTCTCCCGGTCGGAGTCGACCGCGTCCCAGCGCAGGCCAAGCAACTCACCCCGGCGCATCCCGAGGACCAGGGCAAGCACGTAGAGGGCGTGCAGCCGGTCCTCCGCCGACTCTCGGATGAGTAGCCGTGCCTCGGCGACGCTGAGCCCCTTGCCGGTGTCGTACGAGGGCGTGGGGACCTGAACGAGTTGGGCGACGTTCCGCACGATCAGTTCTTCTCGTACGGCGTTCTGGAGCGCGTTGCGAAGCGGCTCAGGCGCAGGGCCGTCATAACCTCGGGGACGGTTAAGGCCTGGTGAGTGGTGGGCAGGGTGGGGCTCACTTCTGCCTCCAGGGGCGTCGGGACTCCCGGCTTCTGTCCGAGGTGCGGAATTCTGCGTCACCTGCGTCATCTGCGTCATTCGGGGCTCTGACCTGCTGGTTTGTGGTGACACAAGGCCGGGAGGGTGCGTCACCGGTGACACAGACCCGCGTCATCGGGTGACGCGGGGTGACGCAGGATTCGGCCGTCTGCGTCACCGCCGTTTCGGCAGGTCACTGGCCGTTTTCAGGGGCCGGGTGACGCAGGTGACGCAGCGTCTCTCTACTTCGGACAAAGAGGGGGTGGTGTCTGTTGTGGTGCGCGGCTTAGTACTCCAGTGCGGTTTCGTGATCTATCCAGCGGGTTCGCCGACGGCTCGTCGTCG
>NZ_JBHMCY010000032.1:0-7423 GCF_042430725.1 Streptomyces cinereospinus
CGCCCCGCCCGCCGGCGTACCGGCCACGGCGGTGCCCGCGCGCGGCCGGCCGCAGACCTCCGCCCCGGCCGCGCCGGGCCGGGCCGGCGCCCAGCGCGCCGGCACCCCGCAGGACCCCGGACTCGACCTGGACGACCTGGCGCGCCGCCTGCTCGACCCGATGGCCCGGCTGCTCCGCACCGAGCTGCGGCGCGGCCGGGACCGCACAGGCCGCCCCTACGACGGACGCCGCTGAGGGCACGGCACGGAACGGATGACGGACGAATGACGGACAGCATCTTCGCGACGAGCGTGTTCTTCCGGCTCGCGATCGGCGGGAACGACCTGGGCGCCTTCCACACCTGCTCCGGCATGGGCGCCGAGGTGGAGATGGAGAACTACGCCGAGGGCGGCAACAACGGCTTCACCTGGCACCTGCCCGGCCGCGTGACCTGGTCGAACATCACGCTCACCCGCCCGGTCACCGCCGACACGGCGAAGATCGGCCGCTGGCTGGACGAGACGCTGCGGCGGGTGGAGCCCAAGGACGGCGAGATCGTGGCGCTGAAACCGGACCTGACGCGGATCATCAGCTGGCAGGTGTTCGGCATCGTCCCGGTGCGCTGGCAGGGCCCGTCCTTCGACCCGTCCAGCTCGCAGGCCGCGGTGGAGACGCTGGAGATCGCCCACGAGGGGCTGCGCCCCTCCTGACCCGCTCCCGAAGAGACCGCGCACCCCGCGCGCCCAGCGCCCCGCCCGCCCGTCCCGGAAAGGAAGCCCCCGCATGTCCCCAGCGGTCCGCGCCAGCAGGGCCCGGGCCCAGCTGACCCTGAAGGAGCCCCCCGCCTCGGTCGGCGCCAGGCCCGGCGGCACGATCGCGCGGCTCGACCTCCAGTTCAACCCGGCCACCCTGCAATTGCAGAAGACCACCGAGTGGCGGCGCTCCCCGTCCCGGATGGCCGGGCAGTCGGCGCTGCCCGAGTTCGTCGGCAGCGGCCCGCGCACGCTGAGCCTGGAGGTGTTCCTGGACGCCACCGCCACCCACGACAACTCCGTGGAGCAGGCGGTGGAGAAGCTGATGAAGGCGTGCGTGCCGACCCCGGCGAGCCTCGGCCGCAAGAAGCCGGCCAGCCCCTGGGTGCGGTTCGAGTGGGGCACCGCGCGGACGACGTCGTTCGACGGCGTGCTGTCCAGCCTGTCGGTGACCTACACGCTCTTCGACGTGGACGGCAAGCCGCTGCGGGCCACCTGCGCGCTGTCGATCGAGGAGGCGAGCGTCGACCCGCCCGGGCAGAACCCGACGTCCGGCGCGCGCACCGCCCGCAGCACGCACACCGTCGTGGCGGGCGACAGCCTGGCCCTGCTGGCCTGGCGGGAGTACGGCGACGCGACGGCCTGGCGGGTCATCGCGGAGGCCAACGACATCGACGACCCCATGGCGCTCGTGCCCGGCACCGAACTGGTGGTGCCGGGGCTGCGGGACGCGGGCGGTGAGGAGGAGCGGTGACCACAGCGGCGGAGCGGGGCGGCCGGTCGTTCGCGGCGGACCCCGTCGTGGAGACACCGGGCGAACTCCCACCGGTCTGGGCCGCCCAGCTGGTGAGCTGCGTGGTGGACGAGAACGTGGGCCTGCCCGACGCGGCGGTGCTCACCTTCCGCGACCCCGACCACGAGTTCCTGCGGGCGACCGGCATCACCATCGGCACCCCGCTGCGGGTGTCGGTGGTGACCGTCGGCGGACAGTCGCGCGAGCGGCTGTTCACCGGTGAGGTGACGGCCCTGGAGGTGGACCGGGACCGCACCGGCTCCTTCACGGTGGTGCGCGCCTACTCCAAGGCGCACCGGCTCCAGCGGGGCCGCAAGGTGGTGGCGTACCGGAACATGACGGCGGCGGCGATCGTCCGCAAGGTGGCCGCCGGGGCCGGGCTGGCCTGCGGGACCGTGCAGGCCGCGCCGGTCACGTACCGGCAGCTCTCCCAGGCGAACGTGTCCGACTGGGAGTTCCTCCAGTACCTGGCGGGGGAGAGCGGCGCGCAGGTGCGGGTCGACGAGCGGGGGCTCCTCCAGTTCACCAGGCCGCAGAAGGCGTCCGGCGCGCCCGCGCCGTCGACCTCGGCCACCCGCGACCCGATGGTGCTGGAGTACGGGCGGAACCTGCTGGCGCTGCGGGCCTCGCTGTCCGCGGCGGACGGCGCGCAGCAGGTGGAGGTGCGCGGCTGGGACGTCACCACGAAGCGGCCGCTGGTGGCCCGGCAGCCGTCGGTGACCAGCGACACCGTGGTGCCGGGCCTGAGCCCGGAGTTCGCCGCCCGGTTCGGCAGGTCCGCCAAGCTGACCGTCACCGACACCCCGTACCGCACCCAGGCCGAGACGACGGCGGTCGCGGACGCCACGGCCGCCCAGGTCAGCGCCGGCTTCGGGGAACTGGAGGCGGTGGCCGAGGGCAACCCGCTGCTGCGGGCCGGCAAGCCCGTGGCGCTCGGCAACGTCGGGCAGGCGTTCTCCGGCAAGTACACCGCGACGGCGGTGCAGCACGTGCTCGAACCGCACGGCGGGTACCGCACGACGGTGTGGGTCAGCGCCAGCCCGGACCGCTCCCTGACCGGCCTGGTCACCGGCGCCAACGCGCCGAGCCGCGGCCCGCGCATGCCGGGTCTGGCGATCGGCGTGGTGACGGACGTCCGCGAACCCGGCGGCGCCGAGAGCGGCGCCGTGAAGCTGAGGTTCCCGTGGCTGGACGACACGTACGTCACCGACTGGGTGCGCACCGTGCAGTGGGGCGGCCGGGGCGGCGGGGGCGTGGTGAGCCCCGAGGTCAACGACGAGGTCCTGGTCGGGTTCGAACAGGGCCTGCTGGACAGCCCGTACGTCATCGGCGGGCTCTACAACGGCGTGGACGGGCCCACGCCGCACGACGTCCCGCTGGTCGACCCGACCACCGGCAAGGTCAACCGCCGCACGATCGCCTCGCGTTCGGGCCACCGGGTGGAGCTTCTGGACGCGCGGGCCCCCGGCCGGTCCGGTCTGCGGCTGCTGACCGGCGACGAGCGCCTGGAGGTGTTCCTCGACGACCGGCAGGACCGGATCGAGCTGACCGTGTACGCCAGGGGCCGCCGGCCCCTCACCTCCGTGCTGCTCGACCGGAACGGCATCACCCTGGACGCGGGACGGGGCAATGTGAGCGTGTCGGGCCGGAACGTGGACATCAACGGCAGGGTCGGGGTGAAGATCGGCGGCCGTTCGGTGAGCGTGACCGGCAGTTCGGACGTCACCGTCGACGGCGGCCTGCTGGGCGTGCTCAAGGCCAGGCTCATCCGCATCAACTGACCCCCCTCCCCGACGTATCGCAGATCTCGCAGAAGGAGCGCCGCATGCCGGCCGCAGCCCGTACCGGCGACCCCACCGACCACGGCGGTCGCCTCACCACCCCGCCGCCCGCCGCCGCGCGGGCGGTGGCGACCGTGCTGATCGGCGGCCGCCCCGCCGCCGTCGTGGGCAGCCTCGCCGTCTGCCCGGTCCCCCCGCACGCGGCTCTGGGACCGGCCAACGTGATCGTGCCCGACCCGGCCGGGGCCCTGGCCGGACAGGTCCTGATCGGCGGGCTGCCGGCCGCCCGCCGGCGCGACCGCACGGCGTGCGGCGCGATGGTCCTGACGGGCGCCGCGAACGTCCTGATCGGCGGTGTGTGATGGGCGAGCGCTTCATCGGCCGCGGCTGGGCGTTCCCGCTGCGGGTCGGGCCGACCGGCGGGATCGGCATGGTGGAGAAGGAACGGGAGATCGAGGAGGCGATCCGCCTGGTGCTGGGCACCGCGCCCGGCGAGCGCCCCATGCGCCCCGAGTTCGGCTGCGGCATCCACGACTACGTCTTCGCCCCCGGCGACGGTGCCACCGCCGGACGCGTCGCCCAGCAGGTGCGCGAGGCCCTGGAGCGGTGGGAGCCGCGCATCGCGGTGGACGACGTGGTGGTCGCCTTCGACGCCGTCGAGGCCGGCACGCTCTACATCGACGTGCACTACACCGTGCGGTCCACCAACGACCGGCGCAACCTGGTCTTCCCCTTCTACACGATCCCCTCCGAGCCGGGGGCCGGGGAAGGGGACGCGGACTGATGGCCCTGCCCTCCCCCAACCTGGACGACCGGCGCTTCCAGCAGCTCGTCGACGAGGCGAAGCGGTACGTGCAGCAGCGCGCCCCGGAGTGGACCGACCACAACGTCTCCGACCCGGGGGTCACCCTGATCGAGACGTTCGCCTACCTGGTGGACCAGCTGCTGTACCGGCTGAACCGGGTGCCGGACAAGAACTACACCGCCTTCCTCGACCTGCTGGGCATCCGCCTGTTCCCGCCGGCCGCGGCCACGGCCGAGGTCGACTTCTGGCTGTCGGCGCCGCAGCCGGACACGGTGACGCTGCCCGCCGGCACCGAGGTGACGACCGCGGGCGGTGAGGGCGAGGACGCCGTGGTGTTCACCACCACCGACGAACTGCGCGTGCTGCCCAGCGAGTTGCATCGGCTGGTGACCGCGCCGCGGTCCGGTGAGCAGACCGACCGGACCGGCATGCTCGCCGAGGGCCGGGACGTCCGCTGCTTCCAGGCGGCACCGGAACCGGGCGACGCGCTGCTGTTCGGCCTGCCGACGGCGGTGCCGCGCTGTGTCGTGGCGGTCCGCCTGGACAGCCGGGTGGAGGGCGTCGGCGTGGACCCGCGCCAGCCCCCGCTCGTGTGGGAGGCGTGGGACGGCGGCGGCTGGCGGGTGTGCGAGACCGGCACCGACACCACCGGCGGCCTGAACCGGCCCGGCGAGGTCATCGTGTACGTGCCGGCCGGGCACACCGCGTCGGTGATCGGCGGGAACCGGGCCGGCTGGCTGCGCTGCCGGGTCACCGAGGCGGAGCCGGGCCAGCCGTTCTACTCGGAGTCCCCGACGGTGCGCGAGGCGGCGGTGTTCACCGTGGGCGGCACCATGTCCGTCGAGCACGCCGAGACGGTGACCGACGTACCGCTGGGCACCTCGGAGGGGGTCGCCGGGCAGACGTTCCGGCTGGACCGCCCGCCGGTCCTGCTCGACGGCGAGCCGCCCGTGGTGGAGGTGTCCTCGCCCGAGGGCTGGCAGCGCTGGGAGGTGGTCGAGCACTTCGGCCGCTCCGGGCCCGCCGACCGGCACGTCCGCGTCGACGCCACCACCGGCGAGTTCACCTTCCCGCCGGCGCTGCGCGAGCCGGACGGCACGCTGCGGCAGTGCGGCGCCGTGCCGCCCAAGGGCGCCCACGTCCGGGTGGCCCGCCACCGCACCGGCGGCGGCCCGGCCGGCAACGTCGCCCGCGGCGCGATCTCCGTCCTGCTCAGCTCGGTGCCGTACGTCGCCCGGGTCGGCAACCGGGAGGCGGCGCGCGGCGGTGTCGCCGGGGAGACCGTCGCCAACGCCAAGCTGCGGGCCCCCGAGGCGCTGCGGATGCAGGAGCGCGCGGTCACCGCCGAGGACTACGAGATCCTCAGCCGCCGGGCGGCGCCCTCGGTCCGCCGGGTCCGCTGTCTGCCCGCCGCGGAGGGCGCGGGCGCGGTACGGGTGCTGGTGGTGCCGGACGCGGTCGCCGACGAGGGCGACGACCGGCTCCGCTTCGAGCAGCTGATCCCCTCCGACCAGGTGCTCCGGGCGATCACCGAGAGCCTGGACGAACGGCGTCTGATCGGCACCCGCCTCGTCGTGGAGCCGCCGGTCTACCAGGGCGTCACCGTGGTGGCCCGGCTGTCGGCGGCGCCGGGCGAGGCGGAACGGGTGCGTCAGGCGGCGCTCGCCGCGCTGTTCCGGCACCTCAACCCGCTGCACGGCGGACCGGACGGCACCGGGTGGCCGTTCGGGCGGCCGGTGCAGTACGGGGAGGTGTTCGGCGTGCTCCAGCGCGCCACCGGCGACGCGCTGGTCGAGGAGGTCCGCCTGTTCCCCGCCGACCCGATCACCGGCCGCCGCGGCGCCCCGACGGACCGCATCGACCTGGCCGCCGGCGCGCTGGTCTTCTCGCACCAGCACCAGGTCGCCGTCACGGCGGTGGACCCGCAGACGCGGGCAGGGGGGCGGGGATGAGCCGCGCCGCCGTGCCCGGGCTGCCGAGCCGCCACCCCATCGGCGGGCAGCTGCCCGCCCTGTACGCCGACGACGACTTCGCGCAACGCTTCACCGCCGGGCTCGACACCGTCCTCGCGCCGGTGTTCGCCACCCTCGACAACCTGCCCGCCTACCTCGACCCGCGGGTGGCCCCGGCCGACTTCCTGACCTGGCTGGCGTCCTGGGTGGGGGCCGCGGACGACGCCCAGTGGCCCGTGGAACGGCGCCGCGAGGCGGTGGTCCGCGCGGTGGAGCTGCACCGGTGGCGCGGTACCCGGCGCGGCCTGGTCGAGGCCCTGCGGCTGGCGCTCGGCGTCCACGCCGAGGTGTCCGGGGACGGCGGCGCGGTGTGGTCGGACACCGCCGGGGCCGATCTGCCGCCGGCGCCGCCCGCCGAGACCCTGGTCCGGGTGTGGCCGGGCGAGGCGCGAGAGGTGGATCCGGACCGGGTCCGCGAGCTGGTCCGGGCCATGTGCCCGGTGCACACCCTCTGCCGGGTGGAGGTCCTGCCCGGCCCACCCGCCGACGAAGGGAGGTGACGCCATGCGCGCGTGCCCCGCGTGCGGGGCGTCCAACGGCCCCGCGGACGACTTCTGCGGCAACTGCGGGACGTACCTCGGCTGGTCGGACCCCCCACAGCCCGCGCCCCCCGACGGGCGTCCGTCCCCGGATCGTGAGCCGGGGTCTGACGGGCGTCCGGCTTCGGGTCTGGAGCCGGGGTCTGACGGGCGTCCGGCCCCGGGCCGGGGTCCGGAGTCCGGTGGGCGTTCGGCTTCGGATCGTGAGCCGGGGTCTGACGGGCGTTCGGCTTCGGCTCTGGAGCCGGGGTCTGACGGGCGTTCGGCTTCGGGCCGGGGTCCGGAGTCCGGTGGGCGTCCGGCCTCGGGCACGCCGTCCGCTTCGGACCGGGCGTCCGGGCTCCCGGCGGGTCCGGACGCCGTCCCGGCGCCGTCGGCGGACGAGCCCGGTCCCGCCGGGCGGAGCGGCCGCACCTCGTCGCTGCGCGCCCGGCTGACGGGACGTGGCCGCGACGGTGACGGGCAGGTGGCGGGCCGGGGTTCCGCTGCCGGGGATCGCCCGAGCGGTGGTTCCGGTGACGGGCGGGTGGCGGGCCGGGGATCCGCCGCCGAGGCACCCCCGCGCACCGCCCCCGGCCCGGAAAGGATCACCAGCCCGGCCCCCGCGCCCCGGTCCGCCCCCGACGATGTACGCCCGCGGTCCGCTCCTCCGGCGCCCGCGTCGCCGGGAGCCGGGTCCGACGACGTACCCCCGCGGTCCGCTCCTCCGGCCCCCGCGCCCCGGTCCGCCCCCGACGATGTACGCCCGCGGTCCGCTCCTC
>NZ_JBHMCY010000032.1:7521-41900 GCF_042430725.1 Streptomyces cinereospinus
TCCGGCGCCCGCGTCGCCCGGAGCCGGGTCCGACGACGTACCCCCGCGGCCCAGCTCGCCCCACCCCGCCCCCGACGACATACGCGCCGAGCCCACCCCCGCCGAGCCCCCCTCCCTCACCTCCCCCGACGACACACCCCCCGAGCCCCCCTCGGCCACCGCACCCGCCGCCTCCCCCTCGTCGGCGCCCCCCGCGCCCGCCCCAGCGGCACCGCGAGATCCCGTCACCCCCCGGACGCCGAACGACATCCGGGACGCGCCGGGACCCCGGCTCCCGGGCGCCCCCGCCCCCGAGCCGCGGGAGCCGGACCCGGTGGCCGTGCGGCCGGCGAAGCCGGTGGCGCCGCGCCCCGTCGTCCGCCCCGTGGCGGTGCCGGACGACGGGGCGGGGGTGCCCTGCCCCGCCTGCGGCACGCCCAACCAGCCGGGCCGCCGGTTCTGCCGGCGCTGCGCGGCCGTGCTGAACCCCACCGCGAGCCCCGACCCGCTGCCGTGGTGGCGGACGGTGTGGCCGTTCCGCCGCCGGGTGCGGGCGAGTTCGGGCCGGGCCTGGCGGTTCCTCGTGATCCTGGCCGTGGTGCTGGCCCTGTGCGCGGCCGGTTTCCTGCTGCTCCCGGCCGGACGCGCCCTGCTGGAGGACACCCGGGACAAGCTGGGCAAGCCCAAGCCGGTGACCCCGGTCGGTGTCGAGGCGAGCGCCGAGGTCCCCGGGCACCCGGTGGGGAACACCCTGGACGGGCTGAACAACCGCTACTGGGGCGCTCCGGCGCCGGGCGCCTCGGTGACGTACACCTTCCGCAGGCCGTTCCGGCTGTTCGACCTGATCGTCACCAACGGCCCGTCCGCCGGACCCCAGGAGTACCCCCGTCAGGCCCGCGCGCTCCAGCTGGACCTGGAGGTGACGGCGGAGGACGGCACGCGGCAGCGCCGGGAGCTCACCCTCGGCGACCGGCCGGGCCCGCAGACGATCCCGCTCGGCATCAGCGACGTGACGACGGTCCGCCTGGTCCTGCGGGCACCCGCCGGCCTGTCCCCGGGCCGCCATCTGGCCCTGGCGGAGGTGGAGTTCTTCCAGCGGAGCTGACTCGTACCGGCACTGCGCCCGGCCGGGCGGCGTGCTGACTCGTACCGGCACTGCGCCCGGCCGGGCGGCGACATGGAGGCTGCTGCATGCGGACGAGGAGAGAAGAGCGCGACAGCCGGGGCACACCGGCGCGCGGTCCGGCCCCGGCCCATGAGCCGCCGGCCGGCGCCCGGCTTCCCGGCGGGCGGCCCGCGCCCGCGCCCGTGGCCGCCCTGCGACGCTGCCGGACCCTCAGCGGCGGGGACCCCCAGTGGTACTTCCAGATGTACGGCCCGCAGCGCGACGCGCAGAGCTTCCACGAGGAGTGGGGCCGGGAAAGCCGCTTCACCCGCGACAGCGAGGGCGGCAATCGCCTCGTGCTGACCATCCTGCTCCAGGGCTGACCGGGCGGACGCCCGGAACCGGCCACCGCGGCGTCCCGGGCCGGTCCCGGCCGACCGGCCCGTTCGCCGGTGCGTCCGGCGCGGCCCCCGCGGCGAGCAGCGCGGGCCGCCCCACGCGAAAGTGGCGTGAACCGGCGTTGCCGGCGCCCTCCGCCCGGGCGCAGCCTGAGCGCTATGGGAGCGCTCCCAAAGCATCGGGGCACCCGCGCCCCGCGCTCCCGCACCCCACGTCCCCACCCGCGGAAGAAGGTCACTGTGCTGCGCCGTACACCCTCCTCGTCCCCGCTTGTTTGTCATGATCATGTCATACGTCGGGAGTTCCGCCCGGCCCTCCTGCTGAGCCTGCTCGCCGCGCTGCTGCTCAGCCTGATCCCCGGCGGCGGCACCGCCGTGGCGCACGGCTCGGTCGTCGACCCGGCGTCCCGCAACTACGGCTGCTGGCTGCGCTGGGGCAGCGACTTCCAGAACCCGGCCATGGCCCAGCAGGACCCCATGTGCTGGCAGGCGTGGCAGGCCGACCCGAACGCCATGTGGAACTGGAACGGCCTGTACCGCAACGGCTCCAGGGGCAACTTCCAGGCGGTCGTCCCCGACGGCCAGCTGTGCAGCGGCGGCCGCACCGAGGGCGGCCGCTACAACTCCCTGGACACCGTCGGGGCCTGGAGGACCACGGACGTCGGCAGCAACTTCACCGTCAGGCTGTACGACCAGGCCAGCCACGGCGCGGACTACTTCCTGGTCTACGTCTCCCGCCAGGGGTACGACCCCACCACCCGGCCGCTGCGGTGGAGCGACCTCCAGCTGGTCGCCCGCACCGGCCGGTACGCGCCCGGCCAGAACTACGCCATCAACGTGAACACGTCCGGCATGACCGGCCGGCACGTCGTCTACACGGTCTGGCAGGCGTCCCACATGGACCAGACGTACTTCCTGTGCAGCGACGTGAACTTCCGCTGAGCTACGGCTCCTCGGACGCGCCCGGGACCGGCACGCCCCGGTCCCGGCCGTCCCGCCCCGCCCCCGCCGCGGCCCGGCCGTCACCGGACCGCGGCGGGGGCACCGCACGCCGGCCGCCGGCGGGCTGCCCGAGCAGCCGCTGCATGGCCTCCGCGGCCCGTACGGCGGCGTCCGCGCAGCAGTTGTTGAACAGCACGTGGAGCCGGTCGACCCGCCTGGCGAGGGCGCGCAGCCGGGGCAGCCACTCGGCGAGTTCGCCGTCGTCGTAGGCGTACCGGAACCGGTCCTCCTTGCTGCCGGTGCCCCAGTCGGCGCTGCGTCCGTGGAACCGCACCACGGACAGCCGCGGCGAGGTGACGGGGGTGACCGGCGGCACGGAGGACGGCAGCCGCTGGTTCATGTCGACGGCGACGGCGGCCATGCCGTACCGCGCGAGCAGCGCCGCCGTGGCCCCGGCCCGCTCCCGGTGCCACCACCCGGGATGCCGGAACTCGACGGCGACCGGCCAGCCCGCCGTCCGCCGGGCGGACTCCGCCAGGAACGCCTCGGCCCGCGCCCCGGGCCGGAACCACGGCGGGAACTGGAACAGCACGCTGCCCAGCCGCCCGGCCTCGCGCAACGGCGCGATCCCCGCCGTGAACCGGGCCCACACCTCGTCCAGCACCCCCGGGTCGCGGTGGTCGGCGGGCAGCCCGCCCGGCATCACCGCAGCACGCGTGGGATGCCCGGTGAGCAGGGAGAACGCCTTGACGTCGAAGACGAACCCGTCCGGCGTGCGCGCCACCCACAGACGGCTGTTCCGCTCGCCGGGCAGGGCGTAGTACGAGGCGTCGACCTCCACGACCGCGAACCGCTCGGCGTAGTGCCGTAACCGGCCCTCGGCGTCCCGCCGCCCCACCGGGTACCAGCCGCTGCCGACCAGCGCCCGGTCGGTCCACGAGCACGTGCCCACGAGGATGTCACCCATGGGCCACCGGTTACCCGCCCCGCCCCGCGGCAGACCGGCCCTGTGATGTTTGCGCGGGCCGTTGCGCTGGACACTCCGGGGCACCTGTGCGGCAGCTGTCCCGACCACGACAGCTACGACAAGGGGATGGGCATGACCGCCCGTACAGCACGTCACCGGCGTACGGTGAGACGTCGCGTACTCACCGGGGTGTCGGCCGCCGCGGCGGCCGGGATCGGGGTCACCGCGACGATGGCCGTGCACGCCGAGGCCGCCTGGACGACGGCGTGGAACGTGTCGGCCTCCGGCTGGACCGGCGCCGACTCACCGCAGGTCTCGGTCGACCGCCAGGGCGACGCGCTGCTGGCCTGGACGGCCGGCGACCTGTCGACGACGTACTCCTACCAGCGGGTCCAGACCCGGGTGAAGTTCGCCGACGGCACCACGGGACCGATCCGCACGCTGTCGCCGGACGGCGCCGCGGTGGCCTGGCCGGAGACCGACTCCGACGACACCGGCGACTCGGCGGTGGTCTGGGAGCAGGACAGCGAGGTCGTGGGCCGGCGGGTGTCGTCCTCCGGCAGCCTCGTCGGACCGCTCCAGAAGCTCTCCACGTCGGCGCCCGCGTCCACCCCGGTGGTCGCCGTGACACCGGGCGGCAACGCGATGGCGGCCTGGACCGAGGTCCGCGACGGCAGCTGGTACGCGGTCGCCCGCCGCATCCAGATCGACGGAACGGTCGGCGCGGCCGTCACCCTCGGCTCGGGCTCGGCCGAGAAGCCGGCCATCGGCGTCGACCGCGGCGGCCAGTTCGTCGTCGCCTGGGCGCGCGCCTCGGACGTCGTGGCCCGGCGGATCACCACCACGTCCGTCTCCCCGACGAAGGTGCTGACGTCGTCCATCGCGTCCTACGGCGGCTTCGGCATGGTCCGCGCCGGCGTCGACCGGGACGGCGACGCCGTGCTCACCTACCGTTCCGGCGGCGGCACCGTCCCGCAGGTCTGGGCCTCGCGGTGGAGCCGCACCGGCACCCTGGCCGCCCCGCTGCGGATCTCGGCCGCCACGGACAACGCGGGCTTCCACCACGCCCTCGCGACCGACCTCGCCGGCAACTCGATGATCGTGTGGACCCGTCACGGCAACGGCAGGCTGGAACTGCTCGGCCGCCGGCTCACCGCGGGCGGCACCCGCGGCGCCGTCGCCGCGCTCGGCCCGGGCGACCGCCCCGACCTGGCGCTGGACGACGACGGCGACGGCATGCTCGTGCACCACACCGTCGTCCCCAAGTCGACGCCGCCGTACAGCTACACGAAGACCACCGCCCGCCTGATCAGCCGCGCCGGCGCGTTCGGCACCGTCCGGACGCTCACCTCGGACGGCCGGGTCCCCCAGGTCGGCGCGAGCCCCAGCTACCGCTTCACGGTGGTCTGGCAGCAGGAGAGCTTCCCGTACACGATCAAGTCCGTCGCCGGTCCCTGACCCGCGGGGCGGTCACCCACCGGTTGCCGCCGGGCAGCCTGGCGGCGGCAACCGGGTGAGGCGGGCCGTACCGGCCCACGCGCGGCGGGCCGCTCCGTGCCGAACCGCTCGCCCCGCCGGGGCACGGCTCGCGTGGCCGGCCCGCTCGCGGGCCGGGTGCCACGTCTCCGGCGGTCCAACCCGCGCGGCGGGCATCACCTGCCGCCGTGCCGTCGCGGGGGCGTCACGTGCCGCCGTGCCGTCGCGGGGGCGTCTCCGCCCGGTGCGCCTGCCCGAAGGGTCTCGGCCACCGGGGGCCTTGCGTGTCCCCGGCTACGGGGTGTTCTCCGTGGCGGGCCGCCGGACCCGGGCAGCGGGCCGTCCGCTTCCCCCGCGGCCGCCCGCCCGTCCCCTGCGCCCCCGGCCGGCGGACCCGTCGCCGTCGCGCTGCCGCCCGACGGATCCGGTGCCCTCGGGCCGACGTCCGCCGCTCGCGTCGCCGTCCCGCCGCCGTCCGCCGCTCGCGTCACCGCCGTCCCGCCGTCGTCCGGTGGACCCGTCGCCCTCGCGCCGCCGTGCGGCGGACCCCTTGTTCTCGCCGCGCCGCCCGGCGGACGCCCCGCCCTGGCTGCGCCGTCCGGCGGTCTCGGGGCGCGGTTCGGCCGGGGCGGTGACGGTGACGGGCACGCCGGAGGGGGTCCGGGCGCCGGTGATGCGGCGCAGTTCGGGCTCGCCGGGGCGGACCCGGACGGTGTGCGCGGTGATGTCGGCGTCGGCCATCAGACGGTCCATCGCGCGCCGCTGGTGCGGCAGGACCAGGGTGACGACGGTGCCGGACTCGCCGGCGCGGGCGGTACGGCCGCCGCGGTGCAGGTAGTCCTTGTGGTCGCCGGGCGGGTCGACGTTCACCACCAGGTCGAGGCCCGCGACGTGGATGCCGCGGGCGGCGACGTTGGTGGCCACCAGGACCGTGACGTGGCCGTCCTTGAACTGGGCGAGCGTCCGGTTGCGCTGCGGCTGGGACTTGCCGCCGTGCAGGGCCGAGGCCCGTACGCCCACGGACAGCAGGTGCCTGGCCATCCGGTCCACCGCGTGCTTGGTGTCCAGGAACATGATCACGCGGCCGTCGCGGGCGGCGATCTCGGTCGCGGCGGCGTGCTTGTCCGCCTCGTGCACGTGCAGCAGGTGGTGCTCCATCGTGGTGACGGCCCCCGCGGACGGGTCGACCGAGTGCACCACGGGATCGTGCAGATAACGCCGTACCAGCAGGTCGATGTTGCGGTCCAGGGTGGCCGAGAACAGCAGCCGCTGGCCGGAGGCGGGGACCTGGTCGAGCAGTGCGGTCACCTGCGGCACGAACCCCATGTCGGCCATCTGGTCGGCCTCGTCCAGGACGGTGACGGCGACCTGGTCGAGCCGGCAGTCGCCCCGTTGGACGAGGTCCCTGAGGCGGCCGGGGGTCGCGACGACGACCTCGGCGCCGCCGCGCAGGACACCGGCCTGGCGGTTGATCGACAGCCCGCCCACCACGGTGGCGATCCGCAGCCGCAGGGCGCGGGCGTACGGGGCGAGCGCGTCGGTGACCTGCTGGGCCAGCTCCCGGGTGGGGACGAGGACCAGGGCCAGCGGCTGCCGGGGCTGGGCCCGCTGCCCGTCCAGCCGGCTCAGCAGCGGCAGTCCGAAGGCGAGCGTCTTGCCCGAGCCGGTGCGGCCCCGGCCCAGGACGTCCCGGCCGGCCAGCGTGTTCGGCAGGGTGGCCGCCTGGATCGGGAAGGGCACCTGCACGCCCTCGGCGCCGAGCGCGGCCAGCAGCCGGGCGGGCAGGTCCAGCTCGGCGAACGTCTCGGCCGCGGGCAGCGGCTCGGTCAGGGTGACCGGCAGGGCGAACTCCTGCCGGCCCGTCTCCCGGGTACGGGGGCGGCCGCCGGTGCGCCGGGCGCGGCTCATGGGGGGAACCTTCCTCGATGCGGCGTATCGAGGAATTCCGCTCAGCAACGGGAGGCTGCACGGTCATTCACAAGAATGAGCCGGAAGAACTGGGTGAAAGCCGGGGAAATACGGAGCGGGAGTGAGACGGATGAACGTGGGTGAGCCTGGGCGAACCCGGGGCCACGCGGGTGGACGCGGGCGAACGCGGGTGAACGCGGGTGAACGCAAACGAGCCGAGGCCCGCACCCCTAGAGTGCGGGCCCCAGCCACGTGATACTGCGTCAGAGTCAGGCGGGAACGATGTTCTCGGCCTGCGGGCCCTTCTGGCCCTGGGTGACGTCGAAGGTAACCTTCTGGCCTTCCTGAAGCTCGCGGAAGCCGGAGGTGGCGATGTTCGAGTAGTGCGCGAACACGTCGGCGCCGCCGCCGTCCTGCTCGATGAAGCCGAAGCCCTTTTCCGCGTTGAACCACTTCACGGTGCCAGATGCCATGTGAATCTCCCTTAGGGGGCAGTGCCGGACTCCGTACCGCACGGAGTCGAGTCGCCGCGATGATCACCCCTCCGGAAAGATCCGGAAAGCTCTGCAAAGAAAATAATTTCTCTGGCAACCAAAACTGCAACTGCTATCACGCTAACACAGGCCGATGGCACCGGCCAGGCGTTATCGGGCGGCCGCGGTAATCATGGTTCCGCCCACCGTGATTCCCGTACCGCCGGAGTCTGTAATTCTGCACCGGCGGGACTAGATATCCGCCCCCTGCTCGCCCAGCCTCCGGTGCATTTCCCGGTTCACGCGCAGGGCGTCGGCGAGCTGGTCCTCCAGCGAGATGATGCGGCAGGCGGCCTCGATGGGGGTGCCCTGGTCGACCAGCTCACGGGCCCGGGCGGCGACGCGCAGCTGGCGGCGCGAGTAGCGGCGGTGGCCGCCGTCCGAACGCAGGGGCGTGATCAGCCCGGCCTCGCCGACGGCGCGCAGGAAGGCGGGGGTGGTGCCGAGAACGTCGGCGGCCCGCCCCATGGTGTAGGCGGGGTAGTCGTCGTCGTCCAGGCCGCCGGCGACGGGAGTGATCTCAGCGGGCATGACACCTTCGTTGTGCAGACACGGCCAGTTGTTCGTGCGGAGACGGCCAGGGACCGGCGACGGTGGCGTCCCGGGCTCCGGGAAGAGTCCGGCACCGTCGGCGTGGTGTCACAACCCTAACTCCGGCGGGCCCGAAGATGTGGCCCCGCCGTGGCAGATTTCCCCCCGCCGCCCGCACGCTCGGCCCCGCACAGGCGTGGGAGCGGAACGACGGGGTAGCCGCTGCCTTGCCGGTCGTTGCGGAAGGACGACGGCGGTTGGCTCGGACTCGGGAGGGGAAGATCATGGCGCTCGCGCACACGGTGGACGCGGACACGCAGACGGTCGGGCTGCCGGAGGTCGCCGAGCCCTCCCGGGTGGTGCCCAAGGACGCCCGGGCGCTGTCGCGGCTCTTCTTCGACCAGCTGGCGACGCTGGAGGAGGGCACGCACGAGTACCAGTACGCGCGCAACACGCTGATCGAGATGAACATGTCCCTGGTCCGCTTCGCGGCCGGCCGGTTCCGCAGCCGCGGCCCGGAGGAGATGGAGGACATCGTCCAGGTCGGCATGATCGGCCTGATCAAGGCCATCGACCGGTTCGACCTGTCCCGGGAGGCGGAGTTCACCTCGTTCGCCATCCCCTACATCGTCGGCGAGATCAAGCGCTTCTTCCGGGACACCACCTGGGCCGTGCACGTGCCGCGCCGGCTCCAGGAGGCCCGGGTCCAGCTCGCGCGCGCCACGGAGGAACTGCGCAGCCGGCTCGGCCGCACCCCCACGGTCAAGGAGCTGTCGGAGCTGATGAGCCTGCCCGAGGACGAGGTGCGGGAGGCCCGGCTGGCCGCCAACGGCTACAACTCCGCGTCGCTGGACGCCACGATCAACGGCAGCGAGGACGGCGAGGCCGCCCTTCAGGACTTCATCGGGGTGCAGGACCAGGCGCTGGAGCTGGTGGAGGACTTCCACGCCCTGGCCCCGCTGATCGCCGAGCTCGACGAGCGCGACCGGCGGATCATCCACATGCGGTTCGTGGAGGAGCTCACGCAGGCCCAGATAGGCGAGCGCCTGGGCGTGTCCCAGATGCACGTCTCCCGGCTGCTGTCGCGGACCCTCACGCGGCTGCGCGAGGGCCTGCTCACCACCTCCTGAGCCGCGGCGGGGCCGCCGGGCGCACGGTCGGTCGCGGACCGGCCGCCCCCGGTCCGGCGGTGAGGTCCGACCCCGGGCGGCCGGAGAGGCAGCCGGCGCCGAGCCCGAAGCTCACACCCAGGCCCTCCTCCGCCTCGCCCGACACGGCATCGGCGTCCTGTTCGCCGAGCTCCGCGGCACAGCCTTCTCCGAACCCAGAACCCCGCAGCTCGCTTGGCGAAAGACATGAAGGCACCCCGCGGGGCGGCCCCGGGACAGGCAGCCGCATAAAATCTGCTCCCATGTCGAACCCTGATGAGCTGCTCGTCGCCGTCTGCGCCGCGGTGGAGTCCGAGCGCAGCAATCAGATGTCGCTGACCGTGGTTGTCGGCGGCGCCGTCATCACCGGCCGGCTGGCTCCCGAGGCCGTGTGGCGGGAACGGGTCGCGGAGGTCCTGAAGGACTCGGACCGCCTCGGCCCGTTCTCCGACGTCTTCGCCCGCGGCCCGCGCCAGGACCGGACCGGCCACGGCGAGGCGCCCACGCACCTGCACTTCCACCTGGCTCGCATCCTCCAGGGCAGCCTCGGCATCCCCGAGACGGGAGGCATGTACCGAGTCGCGATCAAGGACGTCAGCGCCTGGACCGTCGGCGACCTCAGCTACTCCGACCGCTGAGCCACCACCCCACACCGCGCTCATGAGGCGGCGACCGCCTCATGAGCGCGCCGAGCACACCCACGGGTACGGCTGCCAGTGCCGTCGCCCGCCCCGAGGCGACGTGGCTCCCCGCATGCCTGGCAGCCTCCCGCCGGCTGCGGCCAGGACGCACCTGAAGCGGTCCGCCGGGCTCGTGTCGTACCGGCCTGCCGGAAGGGCCGTGACCGCCGCTGGCGGACGCCGGCGGTTGCTGTACTCCGCTGCCGTGTCGCAAGATCGGGCGATGTCCCGGTCAGTAGGAGCACACACCGCCGACCCTTGTCCCCGTTGCTTGTTCGAGCAGGTCCGTCCGGGCAGCCTCCTGTCTGCCGCGGAGGGCGAGGCCGTCGGCTACGCCTGCGCGCGGTGCGGGCACCAGTGGTCCCGTCCGGTCGAGGACGACCTGGAGGCGTACGACACCGTCAGAGCGGACCTCGACGACCGGACGCTCTACGGCACCGTCTGGCAGGTGGACGACGATCGAGTGCAGGTGCGCGAAACGGACAACGGGCGACTGCTGTGGGTCGAACGCTGGAGAGTCTTGCTCTACTGAGGCCCGCCCGGCCCCGGGGCGCCGCACCATCGGCCCGGGAGGCTGCGGCACCCTCCAGCCTGCTGACGCGCCGACCTGGGCGAACGGACGGGCCGTGGGCTCGTCCTGCTCGGCACCTCCCACCGTCAGCCCCGCTGTTCCCGCCCTGCCTGGTGCGTCCGTGGTGCACCTCGTCTGTGCCTCGCATGCCGCCGCACGAAGCAGGACGTGACGCCCGCCTCGGCCGGACCGGAGCGCGTGCTGCGCCGATCGGCTTGTTCTGCCCGGCGTGGGATGGAAGGCTCGGGGACGAGGAGCAGCGAAGGCTGAGCGGTACGCGACGCACGGGCCACCAGGGGGAGCATGTCGCCGGACACAAAAGATCGCCTGATCAACCTTACTCTCGGCACGGCTGCCGTTTTCTTCACCGCGCTGGCTTTCACCTCCAGTATTTTCGGGGGGAAAGAGGGCAAGAATCAGCGGAATTGGATCGTGGCCGGTGTCACGTCTTCCGCCATTGCCGTGTACGTCGGTAACAGTGAGCGGGTCAGGCTGTCCGCATACCGCGACAGAATGAAGCAGTTAGCGACTCAGGCAGAAAGGAATTACGAGAATCTGATCGCCAACCTCGCCCCGAATGCCGCTCAGGCCGCTGTCATCGCAGACCGTACGCTTGCCTCGGGGGAGAGGGACGTGCGGCGGGGGCGGCTGGACCAGTCGGTCGCGGTGGGGGTCTCTGAGATCGGTGAAGGGGTCCGGGGACTTTTCTACTCCTGGGACTCCACTACTCGCGTCTTCAAGCTGGTGTCCCAATGGCCTGCTTCGGCCATCCCCGAAGTCGGCAGTGGCGAGCCTGCTTACCCCACACTTGAGTTGATCGCGAAGGACGGAATGGTCCTCGTGCGGGGCAACACCGCCTCGCCCTTCAACAGGACGACGCCTGCTGTCCCCGACGAGCGGGTCGCCGTAGTCCAAGTGAAAGTGAACAGGACTGTGATCGGGATTCTGGCCATGGATGGAAGGATGCCGCCCTCTGCGCCGGCGTCGGGCTTCACTCCTCGGGACATACGTGAACTCCTGCTGTACGCCGACCTGCTCGCGGCTGCTCTCGGAGCCGACTGACAAGGAGGTCCAACGTGTCCGCAGCCCGAAGGGCGTGGAACAGTCGACTGGCGGCTCTCTTCAGCCGCGGGCCGCGGCGTACGCCGGAACCGGATGAAGGCGGCTATGTGTGGGACGTCGACTTCGTGGCCGTCCAGCAGAGTCTGCATTCGCCCCATGAGTTCGTCTCAGCGCGCGGCGACGTCGAACTCTTGGCGGAGAACGAGGTGCGTCGACGAATCGCCGACATGTACGAGGGGCTGCCCGGGGAACGAGGAGGTCTCACTGCGGCCGCCATCGGGGCCGGGACGGCAACGGCCTTCTTCGCGGTCATGGGAACCCTGTGGTTCGTCCTGCCGGCAGTCCTGGCCGTCGTCTTCGTCTCGGTGTTCTTCTGGGCAGGCGGGAGCAGGCGACCACCGTCAGCGCATCGGCGCGTCACGCGGACCCGCGGCTGAACGAGGGCCCGGAGCGCTTGAGCCGGTGGACGGCCAGGCCCGGCTGCCCCTGCTGGAGTGCCATCGCGGCTGACATGACCCGGGCGCGCAGTACTTCCGGGAGGTCGCCGCCGAGCCGCCACTGCGCCAGGGCGGCAGTGAACTCGTCGCGGTGAAGGGGGACGGCGAGGGCGGGCAGCGGGCTGGTGTCGTTCGGCCCGGTCGGGCGGCACCTGCGGGCGGTCGATGAGGCGCTCGGCTGACCCGGCCCGATGCGCGGTCGGCGGACTGCCGGAAGCACACCTGACAGCTTGCACCTTCACGGGGCGGCGAACTGAGATACGAACCTGCTCGGGCCACTTGACGCGGTCGGGGGCGCACGCGGGTCAGGGGACGGTCTTCCGAACTTGCGCGTCCATGGTGAGGAAGAACGTCAGTTCCGGACGGTCCCACGGCACGGCGGGCGGCCGTGCCGGTGCCGTGCCGCTCGGCACCGCCCCGACGCTGCGGTAGAAGCCCTCGGCCGGAGGGTGCGAGACCACACGGACGTGGGTCAGGCCCGCGGCGCGCGCCTCGGCCAGCATGTGCGCGACGAGCAGTCGGCCGACGCCCCGCCCTTGCACACGGTCGGCGACGAACAGCAGGTCGAGCTCGGCGGGAGCGAGGAGCAGGGAGTAGAAGCCGAGGACGCCGCCCTGCTCGTCGCCGGAGTCGGCGGCCACGAAGACGGGGTGGGCGGCGAGGTAGTCGGGACCCACCCGGTACCCCGCGACCATCGCCGCGTACTGCCCTTCGTACGCGCGCGAGCCCCGCACGAGCCGGGTGAGCGCCTTGGCGTCCCGGGTGACGGCCCGCCGGATCGTGACGGGCCCGCCACCGGGTGTGATGCATCGCTTCATGTGAAGGGCCAGTCCTCCGAGAAGGCCGCGCTGATCTACCAGCACTCCGACGACGAGCGGCGGCGCGATGTGGCGGCGGGGCTGGACGACATGGTCCGCGCGGAGCGTGTGAAGCACCACAAGGGTGACCCCGCGCCCCACCACGAGAAACCCGCGGTCGGCCAGCCGCGTCCTTGCGGTGCGGATGTGGTGCGCGCCCCGCCCACCGGTCTGGGCAACAAACAACCCCCGGGTCGATGACCTGGGGGTTCGTCGTGGAGCGGGTGACGAGAATCGAACTCGCGCTCTCAGCTTGGGAAGCTGATGTTCTACCATTAAACTACACCCGCGTAAGACGCCGACCGAGACCGGTGTCGGAACGCCCGCTTACTGTACCCCATCGCAGGCCCCCGGTGCTCCCGCCGCGGGGCCCGCGGTCGTTCCAGGCATGGGATACGGCTGCGGGGGAACGGAGTTGGGGCGTACGGTGGAGGTGCGGGAGAGGGGCTGGGCGGGGTCGGAGCGCCGCCTGGAGGGGCGTCCCATTCATCCCGTAATGTGGCCTTCCTCGTCAGGGCATCAGCCAGACGCGGCTCTCTTTGGGGAAGGGACTTCAGGACTTGATGGAGCGCACCGTCGTCCGTTGTGCCGATGGGCACGTGTTCACCACCGCTTCGTTCCCGATGCAGCAGGCCGAGCGCCTCGGCCCCGGCCGGCTCCTGCGCTGCCCGCGCTGCGCGCGGTTGCGCAGCGTGGTTCCGGTGAGCCTGCAGAAGCAGTGAGCGGTGAGCAGTGAGCAGGAGCGGGACAAGCG
Source organism: Streptomyces cinereospinus (assembly GCF_042430725.1). Classification (NCBI taxonomy): domain Bacteria; kingdom Bacillati; phylum Actinomycetota; class Actinomycetes; order Kitasatosporales; family Streptomycetaceae; genus Streptomyces; species Streptomyces cinereospinus. The sequence continues at coordinate 20,930 of NZ_JBHMCY010000032.1, forward strand.
GTTGAGGCAGTAGGAGCGGCAGGGGCAGCAGGAGACGGAAGAGAGAGACAGGTCTCGCCGTGGGCGCGTGGAGCCGTCGCGATTGTGGGGGCTCCGCGCGCCTTGCGTATCCTCGGGGCGTGCTTCTCTCAGACAAGGACATCCGGGCCGAGATCGACGCCGGGCGGGTACGGATCGATCCCTACGACGAATCCATGGTGCAGCCGTCGAGCATCGACGTGCGGCTGGACCGGTACTTCCGGGTGTTCGAGAACCACCGGTACCCGCACATCGACCCCTCCGTCGAGCAGGCCGACCTGACGCGGCTGGTCGAGCCGGAGGGCGACGAGCCGTTCATCCTGCACCCCGGGGAGTTCGTGCTCGCCTCGACGTACGAGGTCATCACCCTGCCCGACGATCTCGCCTCGCGGCTGGAGGGCAAGAGCTCGCTCGGGCGGCTCGGGCTCGTCACCCACTCCACCGCCGGGTTCATCGACCCGGGGTTCTCCGGACATGTGACCCTGGAGCTGTCCAACCTCGCGACGCTCCCCATCAAGCTCTGGCCCGGCATGAAGATCGGCCAGCTGTGCATGTTCCGGCTCAGCTCGCCCGCCGAGTCCCCGTACGGCAGTGAGCGGTACGGATCGCGGTACCAGGGACAGCGCGGGCCCACCGCTTCCCGGTCCTTCCTCAACTTCCATCGGACCCAGGTCTGACCCGCCGAGGTCCGCACCGCCCGACCGATGTGACATCAGTGGCATGAGTGACCTACGAGAAAACCTCACCTACGAGCAGTTCGGCGTCGCCGTCCGTGAACTCGCGCAGGCCGTCGCGGACGACGGGTACGAGCCCGATGTCGTGCTCAGCATCGCCCGCGGTGGCGTGTTCGTGGCCGGCGGGCTCGCCTACGCCCTGGACTGCAAGAACATCCACCTGGTGAATGTTGAATTTTACACAGGCGTCGGTCAGACGCTTGAAATGCCTGTGATGTTGGCACCTGTACCGAATGTGATCGATTTCACCGATAAAAGGGTGCTGATCGCTGATGATGTCGCCGACACTGGCAAGACCCTGAAGCTCGTGCACGACTTCTGCCTTGACCACGTGGCCGAGGTGCGGTCCGCGGTGATCTATGAGAAGTCGCAGAGCCTCGTCAAGTGCGAGTACGTGTGGAAGCGCACCGACGATTGGGTGAACTTCCCGTGGTCGGTTCAACCGCCCGTCGTGAAGCGTGCTGGGCAGGTCTTCGACGCCTGAGGGCCCGAGCGCTCATCGGCTCGGTTGCCCTGCTGGCCGGCGCGGTCCCGTGCCTTCGCCCGCTCCGGGAAGCGCAGCGCGTTGAGCCGGGACAACGCATTGCCGATCACTTGTTCTGTGTCAGCTTCTCGACCGCGTGCTCGTCATGGATGAAAGACCATGATGTCGGCAGGTAAGTGTCGTCACGACCCCTGATGATCTTGGCCTCTTGAGATCTGGCTGGGGGGTCGCTGAGGTAGGCATCAATCAGGGGGTTCCGCAGGCCCACACGCCGGCGAGGATTGCGCTCATAGCGTGGCAGCTCATTGAAGTCGCAGCGCTGACAGAGGATCCCCCGCACACAGCGGCCACACGACCCTCTCTGCGGGCAGAGCCCGTACTTCTTCATTCCCTGCCGCATGAGGTAGCACTTCACACGCATCTGGCCTTTGACGAGTCGGGTGACCCATTCATCGCACCAGGCGCAAAACGCGTCTCGCGGCTCGTACTCGAAGCTCAGCTCCGCCGTCCAGACCATGGCGGGAGGCTAGAGCGAAGCACTGACAGCGAGCGCGCGATGCGAGTCTGAACGCCGGGTCTCGGGCTGACGGTGATCGTGGCCTTACTGCGGCCTCGCTACGGAAGCGGCACGCCCTCGCGATGCTTGGCCCACTCTCGGGCGGCAGCGGTGAGGGCGGCGCGATGCGGCAATGGGCGCGTCCGCTCCCAGTCTTCCCACGCGGAATAGACCGTGCGCGCGAAGATGGTGACGGCGGCTGGGTTGGCCGCGAGGTACGCAGGAATCTGCCGGGCGATGGTCTCGGCCTGCTCCGGTGTGTGCCCGGCGGAGATGAGCCGGGGGATCGTCAGCGCGGTGTCTGCCCATGAGGGGGCGGGGCAGGCAAGGGCCCAGTCCAGTAGAAGCAGTTCGTCGGCGTCCTTCATGAGCATGTTGTGGGGGGACATGTCTGTGTGGGCGAGTGCTCGGCCTTGCAACCCGCTCGGTACGTCCTCGGGTAGGAACTCGGCCCATCGTGTGTGAAGCGGCTTTTTGTTCAGGGCCTCGGGCCATGGCGTTTGGGATACAGCGATGAGCGTGCGTACGAGGGCGGCGAGATCGTCGGACCCTGGACTCAAGTCGGGGTATCGGCCCTCGACGTATTCGTATCCGTGAAGTCGCCACCCGCCGGCATTGACCTCCCACAGCACGCGCGGCGCTCGGGGTGCGTACTGCGTGACCTTGGCCTCGTGGCGGTACACCCACGCCTGTACGTCATCCTCGCGGGTGCCCTTGACGAACGTCCGGCCGGTTCGGGCGTCGACGGTGCAGGCGAGTCGGGACATGACGCCGTCCGGCGCGGTCGTGGCGTCGTCGACCATGCCGGTGTGGCGCTCGACGGCGGCCCGGGTTTCTGCTGGTAGGTCCTGCCACTCGATGCGATCCACCCGCGGTCTCCTGCGTTGGTCGGTCAAAGGAGGCCGGCCCCCGGCCTGGCCACAGCGTGGCACAGACGGGAGGCCGGCGGAGGCACCGTCAGGGATGGAACGGGCTGTCCGAGCAGTTCGCGTGGCACTGCGAGCACTCGGCGAGGTCCAGCTCGGGCCAGAACTCCATGTCGATCTCGTACCCGGCGAGCGTGATCGCGTCGACCGTCCGGGCCCGGAGGGCCTTGCCGCCCCCGTGCTCCTCCGGGTCGAGGAAGCCGGGCTGGTGGTCCAGGAATCGGCCGAACCTCTCTTCGCAGAACTCCCGGTAAGCCTTGGTGTGGAGCAGGAAGGCGTGCCAGAAGTCGTCCGCGAGGGGCGACGGGCTGAGCGGCTTGTCGCTGTAGTCGCACGCGGCGAGGAAGGCGAGCATCTGCCCGACGCCGCGGTCGGCCTTCTCCTCGGTCAGCTGCGGGAACTTGGCGCGCATGTTGTCGACCAGGGTCTCGCGCAGTTCCGTGCTGATCAGCGTCCGCGCGTCGGTCGTGGTGCGCTTCTGTGCGGTGGTCACGTTCCGTGCCTCCTTGTGTTGGGGTGGTGCTTCGGACGTGGTGGTGCGCACCGCGGCAGGCCCCGGTTGGCGGCCTCGGCCGCGGTGGAGTCCCCGCCCGCCCAGGGGGAGCAGGAAGCATCCGGGCGGGCGGGGGGCCTTATGCCGCTTCCGGGGCGGCGTCGGGGATGCTCAGCGCCGGACCGTCGGCTCGCGGGCTGTCGAAGCCGGTGCCTACGAGCATCCCGAGACAGGTGAAACCGGTAGCCGTGCCGATGGCCCAGAGGACGCTGAGGAAGAACCCGACAGGATCGGAGAGACGCCGTAAGCGGGCGGACGCGTGGCGGGCGCTCACAGCTTGCCGCCGCGTGCCGAGTCGCGCAGTTCGAGAATGCGCCCAACCTGATAGGCGTACAGCTCCAGCTGCGCGGGGTCGAGCAGGAGCAGGGATTCGCTGGTCCCGCCGTCCTCGTAGTGGACGGTGATAGGTAAGCCACCTTGCTCGGCGCGCTGGTCGTACATCACGTCTCGCTTCTGCGGCGTGATGTGTGTGACCTGAGCGGGGACGGGGCGCAGGGTTGTTCCGTCGTAGGGGGCGGACCACTCGTCGCCGCCTCCAGGCGGCACCAGGCCGTAGGTCCGTCTGCCGTCGCCGGGCAGAGCCACGACGACACCGATCTCGCCCTTGGCGGTGTCCTGAGCGAGGTCGCCAAGTCGGGGGTAGAACGGTGCGGCGGTCCCTGACTCGCCGCCCTGCGAAAGGAGATGGGGGGTTCCTCGTCGAGTCATGCCCCTGACGCTAAGAGCGCGCCAGGGGCCCAATATGAATCAGAGGAATACAACCCTCATCCGTCGAGGTGGAACCGGTCTGACATGCGACGCAGCTTCTCACGCGTCGCGGAGCGCTCGGCGTAGACGATGCTCCGCAGCGTCGAACGGGCCATGGGGTGGTTCCGCACCAGCTGTGGGGCGATGCGCTCGGCGGTCTCCAGTTCGGCGAGAGCCCTGTCGCGGTTTCCGTCCCACAGCCAGGCTCGGGCGAGGTCCATGTGGTGGTGTCCCTGCCGGGAGTTGGGCAGGGCGGCGATCAGTTCGGGGCCCGTACGACGGTTTATCGCCAGCGCTCGGGTCTGGTCGCCGGATTCGAGCGCCACGCTGATCGCGTGAATCTGCACGTTGCCCGGTGAGAACGTCACTGAATGGCGGTCGTAGACCGGTGGGCCCTGGTGGTTCGTGATGCGTTCTGCGGCGGCGCGGGCATGCGCGATGCGGTCCTCTGACTCCGACGGCCGGCCCGCACGTGCGGCCGACACGGCGGCGCGGAGGTGCAATGATCCCCACATCCGAACGGCGAGGGGATCGCCGAGGTCATAGTCGTCCTGGATGCTGCCGAGGGCCTTGTCGGACAGTGACAGGGCGTCGTCCCAGTCGGCGGTCGCCCACATGTCCCATACGCGCATCCAGTCGGCGAGTGCGGGCATGACGGGGTCACCGGACAGGCGGGCGGACCAGGCCGCACGCTCGGCGGCCATGGTGATCAGTTCGGCGTGTCCGAGGGCGTGGGCGGCCGTGTGGGCGAACTTGCAGGCGACGGCGTAGATGGCGTACGCCTCTTCGCGTTCGTGGCCGCTGGAGACCTCGGCGAGCGCCCGCGCCTCGCGTAGCAGGTCCGGCAGCACACGCAGGATGGCCACGTTGGCGGCGGCGTCTCGTAGACGGTGCAGCCTGGTCATGTCGCGCCATAGTTCGCTCGACGGCCGGGGGGTGCCCTCGAACACCGGCGTGAGGTCGTAGCGGCGTAGTTCACGCAAGATGGACGCGGCGGCGACCTGCCACTGATTGTCAGCCGGGCTGCTGGTGTATGGGCGCCCGATCAGGTCGTTGGGATGAACGTGAAGCTCAGCCGCGATGGCGTTGAGCAGGCCGACGCGGTCGATCTCGATTTGTCCGCGTTCCATCTTGGACACCCACGCCTGAGACTTCCCCAGGGCGGCGGCGAGGTCCGCCTGTGGCATGCCCAGGCGCAGGCGCGCGCGGCGAACACGGCGGCCGATCTCCTCGGCTTCTTCCAGCATGCGTGGGGCTCCATCCGTTCGGGCTCTCTCAGGAACGGTACCCATGAGGCGCGGTTGGCGTCCTCCGTGGCGGCAGAACAACAGAACGCCCCCGATAGGTCATGTGGCCAGTACTTCGCCGTCTTGCCCGAGGCCCGAGGGCAGGGCCTCGGGCGTGTTCTGTGGCGGGCCGCGATGCACTGGGGGCAGTCCCATGGCGCCGCGTACCAGCTCCTACAGACAGAGGTCGGGGGCCCCTCGGACAGGCTGTGTCAGTCGGAAGGGCTGACCTCTCTCGGGTTCAGCCACACCACACGGGCGTAGTGGGCCTGACCTACGACAACGAAAGACCGGACCACCCCTTGGCCTGGACAGCATCCGGGGTGGTCCGGTCGCGGAAGCCCTGATCAGGACCCCGGTGCCGATGGTACCGGGGTGGTCGTCGTGCCCAGAGTCCGGCTGATCCCAACCCCGTCCCCGACTTGTCGAGTTGGAAAGGAGCGTGCGGCGTGCGGTTCGGCCGGCCTCGTTGTCCTGGTGAGCTGATGGGTGGTGCACGTTACATCGCGTCCGGCTGGAGCGGCTTTGGCCGGTGGCCTGCCCGGTCTGGGGTGCGCGCGCTCTCGGGGAGCGCGGACTACACCGTGCCCAGCTTCACTATCGACAGCAGGGCGACCAGCTGGATCGCCGACGCGCCCAGCGCCTTCGGCCACGGCAGGTCGTGGGACCTGGACACCATCAGCGTCAGCAGCGCGCCGCCGGCGACCCAGGTGGCCCAGCCCAGGATCTGCACGAAGGGGGCGTCGCCGCCCAGGAACGTCGCGACGACCAGACGGGGCGCGTCCGTGATGGACATGATCAGCATGGAGAGGCCGACCGTCGGCTGCCACGCCCCGTCGCCGCCCAGCTGCCGGGCCAGGGTGTGGGTGACCACGCCCAGGACGAACGAGCTGAGCACCATCGCGACGGCCGTCATCAGCACGATCGGGACGGCGTTGGAGAGGGTGGCGTTGATCGCTTCCTCGCGGGTGTCGTCGAAGCCGAAGACCGCGAGCAGGCCGTAGAGGAAGGTCACGACGAGGGCGGGGCCCCACACCGTGTAGTCGCGCATCCGCAGGAAGGTCTGGTTGGGGGCCAGGACGATGCCGCGCAGCAGTTCCTTCCAGCGCAGGCGCGGGCCGGCCGGGGCGGCCGGGGCCGCGCCGGCGCGGTAGGTGCCGCCCTGGCTGTAGGGGTCCTCGCCGATCGCGAAGGCCTGGGTGTGGCCGGGGTTGTTCGCGGCGTACGGGTCCGGTCCGCCCTGCTGGTAGGCGCCGCCGTCGCCGAAGTACTCCGGCTCGCCGCCGCCCGGACCGCCGTGACCGCCGTTCGTCTGCGGCCAGGGGGTGTCCCCGTAGCTCTGCTGACCCGGGTACGGGCGCGGCTGCGGGGCCGGGGGATAGCCGTACGACGGTCCCTGCGGCGCCTGCTGTCCGTGCGGGGGGTGTTGCGGTCGCGTGTGCGGGGCGCGGTCGTTGCGGCCGCCGCGTCCGATCCTGAATCCAGCCACGTCATCGAACGTACCTGGTCTGGGCGGGCGGTGGGCCGGGCCCGGGGTTCCGGGCCCGGCTTTGCTGCCGAGCTGTGACATCCCTTACGGGCCCCGTCCGCGATCCCTTACGGATGCCGTCCGCGATCCCTCAAGGGCTCGCGGGCCGTGCGGGGGCCGTTGGGATCGCCTCATGGGGCGACGACCCGGCCGAACGCCGCGTTGCCCTTGAGGCCGACGGTGGCGGCGGTGAAGACGCCGCTGGTGGTGAGGCCGGTGGAGGTGCCGGGCAGGACGACGCCGCGCCGGCCTCGTTCTCGTGCGCGGTGCCGACGACCAGCTCGGCCCTGTCGTTCCGATGGAGGTCGGCCAGGCGGACGCGGTGGTGCCCGAAGGAATCGCCTTGCTCGTTGCCGCCGGGCACGCCCGCGGTGTCCTGGCGGTACGCCTGGGCGCCGGTGCACTCGGACTCCGCGGCGCCGGGGACGCCGGCGGAAATCGGGAACGGCCGTCCGGCACGCCGTCCGCCGGGCGCACAGGGCAGGATGGAGCCATGAGCGTAGTGAAGATCAATGTGCTGACCGTGCCCGCCGAGCAGCGGGAGGTCCTGGAGAAGCGGTTCGCCTCCCGCGCCCACGCCGTCGAGAGTTCGGACGGCTTCGAATGGTTCGAGCTCCTGCGCCCGGTGGACGGCACCGACAACTACCTGGTCTACACCCGGTGGCGGGACGAGGAGTCCTTCCAGGCCTGGATGGAGGGCCCGATGAAGGCCGCCCACCAGGGCACCGGGGAAGGCGGGGAACGCGGGGAAGGCGGGGAGCGCCCCAGGCCCGCCGCCTCCGGCTCGGCCCTGTGGTCCTTCGAGGTGGTCCAGCAGGCGGCGCCGAAGGGCGCGTAGCACCGGGCGGCGCGCGGGTGCGGGACCCCGTGCCTGGCGTCGCGCCCGCGCCGTGCCTGGCGTCGCGCCCGCGCCGTGCCTGGCGTCGCGCCCGCGCCGCGCCCGACGCCGCACCCGCACCCTCAACCGCGCCCGGCGTCGGCCCCGCGCCCAGCGCTCCATCCGGCGTTCACCGCAGGGCCCGGCCCCGTCGCGCGAAGCCGATCAGGGCGGAGACGGCGGCGGTCGCGGCGAGGCTCCCGACCAGGACCATCGCGACGCCGAGGGCGAACAGGCCGCTGGCGTCGTCCGACCAGTCGTACCAGGCGGCGGCGGTCAGGCCGGCCGGGACGCCCCAGACGCCGCCCGCGAGGCGGGGCCGAGCGGCTGCCCAGCACACCGGCGCCAGCAGGGTCAGGGCCAGCCCGGCGACCTGCCAGGCCTCGTAGGGACCGGTCGTCGTGCCGTCGGCCCGCACGTCCCGCTGCTGGTCCCAGCCCAGCCAGGCGGCCCACAGCGCCACCGCGAGCACGGCCGGCGCGAGGACGGTGAGCACGGGGTGCACGGATTTCGTCAGTCGTCGTTACACGGCCCCAGCGTCCCGGCCCGGGGTGCGGTCGGCCTGCGCGCGGGTACTCAGATACGGCCTGAGTACCCGGCGGCCCGTACCCGGGACGGGCGTCCCGGCCGTCAGGCCGGCCGGATGTTCTGGGTGGCGTGGAAGACGTTGTCCGGGTCGTACGTCCGCTTGACGCGGGCGAGACGGTCGTAGTGGCCGCGGTACGTGGCCCGCACGCGCCCGGGGACCTCGTCCTCGCCGAGGAAGTTCACGTAGGAGCCGCCCATGGAGTACGGGTGCGACTCCTCCCAGTAGTCGACGCACCACCGCCGGATGGTCTCGGCGTGCGCGGGGTCGGGGTCGACGCCGGCGAAGACGCCGGACCAGACGGCGTCCCGGTAGCCCCAGGCGGTGTCGTCGGGGCCGACCCGGTGGGCCGCGGCGTCCACCGGGTACAGATGCATCAGCGACAGCGGACTCGGCAGGTTCTGCCCGTGGGCGAGGTGCACGTCGACGGCCGCGTCCGGGATGCTGTCGAAGAAGTCGCCGCGCCAGTACCACTGGTACCCGGTGGGGATCAGCTCGTCGAAGCTGCTCTGCAGCGCGGGGTACGGCACCGGTGCCGCGAAGTGGAAGGCGGGCGGGGCGGGTTCGCGGACCGGCGCGAACGCCTCGTCCAGGCGGCCGGGGTCGCCGGTGTGGCACCACACGACGCCGCACACCTTCCGCCCGTGGATCTCCTCGGGGAACGGCGGGCCCGGCGGGACGGTGAACAGGGTGAAGAAGCCGTACACGTCCTCCGGGGCCTGCGGGAGGAAGTCGCGGTACCACGTGAGCACCTCACGGGTGCGGTCGACCGGCCACACGGTGATCCCGAACCCGACCGTGCCCACCGGGTGCAGGCGGTAGGTGAACGAGGTCACCACCCCGAAGTTGCCGCCGCCGCCGCGCAGGGCCCAGAACAGGTCCGGGTGCTGGTTCTCGTCGGCGGTGACGAAGCTGCCGTCGGCCAGGACGACGTCCGCCGCGAGCAGGTTGTCCACGGTCAGGCCGTACTTGCGGGTGAGGTAGCCGTGGCCGCCGCCCAGCGTCAGGCCCCCGACGCCCGTCATCGACACGATGCCCGAGGGGGTCGCGAGGCCGAAGGCGTGGGTGGCGTGGTCGAGGTCGCCGAGCAGGCTGCCACCGCCCACCTGGGCGGTCCGGGCGGCCGGGTCGACGCGCACCCACCGCATCGGTGACAGGTCGACGGTGACCCCGCCGTCCACCAGGCAGAGTCCGGGGCCGCTGTGCCCGCCGCCGCGGACGGCCAGGTCCAGTCCCCGCTCGCGGACGAAGGCGACGGCGGTCATGACGTCCCCGGCGTCGGCGCAGCGGGCGATGGCGGCGGGGCGTCTGTCGATCATCGCGTTGTAGATCCTGCGGGACCGGTCGTAGTCGGGATCCTGGGGGCCCGTGACCGGCCCGCGCAGGGCGGTCCTCATCGCGTCCAGTGTCGAGGTGTCCATGCGCGTCTCCCGGAAGAACCAGAGGAATCAGAGGGACCGGAGGAATCAGAGGAACCAGAGGAACCGGGTGAGGCGGACCGGAGAGATGGAAGACACCGGAGACACCGGAGAAGCCGGAGAAGCCGGAGAACCGAAGAGAAGGTGGGTCCGCTTCCCGCGAGCCGGGCCGTTCCGGCGCGGAAGGCTCACTCGTTCCCGCTGACACCACCAGCGTCCCGCCGCCTCACGCGCCCCGCAAAACGATCTGCATGCCGCGGAGCGAAAACGCCGGCGCCCCCCGTCCGCCAAGGACAGGGGGCGCCGGACACCTCGTCAGGGGCCGGTCACGGGGCCGGTCACTTCACCGGCTCGGGCGCCGGCTCGGACGCCGCGTCGGCCGGACCCTCGGGGGTCACCGGCGTCCGGACGGAGTCCAGCAGCAGCTGGGCGACGTCGACGACCTGGACGGACTCCTTGGCCGTCCCCTCGTTCTTCCGGCCGTTGACCGAGTCGGTGAGCATGACCAGGCAGAACGGGCAGGCGGTGGAGACGATGTCCGGGTTGAGGGACAGGGCCTCGTCGACGCGCTCGTTGTTGATGCGCTTGCCGATCCGCTCCTCCATCCACATCCGCGCACCACCGGCGCCGCAGCAGAAGCCGCGCTCCTTGTGGCGGTGCATCTCCTCGTTGCGGACGCCGGGGACGCTGGCGATGATCTCGCGCGGGGGCGTGTAGATCTTGTTGTGGCGGCCCAGGTAGCAGGGGTCGTGGTACGTGATGATGCCCTCGACCGGGGTGACCGGGGTCAGCCTGCCCTCGTCCACCAGGTGCTGGAGCAGCTGGGTGTGGTGGATGACCTCGTAGTCGCCGCCGAGCTGCGGGTACTCGTTGCCGAGGGTGTTGAGGCAGTGCGGGCAGGTGGCGACGATCTTCTTCGCCGACTTCGGCTTGCGCGACTCCTCGGTGACCTTGCCGTCGTCGTCCATCTCCTCGCCGAAGGCGGCGTTGAGGGACATGACGTTCTCCATGCCGAGTTCCTGGAACAGCGGCTCGTTGCCCAGGCGGCGGGCGGAGTCACCGGTGCACTTCTCGTCGCCGCCCATGATCGCGAACTTCACGCCCGCGATGTGCAGCAGCTCGGCGAAGGCCTTGGTGGTCTTCTTCGCCCGGTCCTCCAGGGCGCCGGCGCAGCCGACCCAGTACAGGTACTCGACCTCGGTGAGGTCCTCGATGTCCTTGCCGACGACCGGGATCTCGAAGTCGACCTCCTTGAGCCACTCCAGGCGCTGCTTCTTCGCCAGGCCCCAGGGGTTGCCCTTCTTCTCCAGGTTCTTGAGCATCGTGCCCGCCTCGGACGGGAACGCCGACTCGATCATGACCTGGTAGCGGCGCATGTCGACGATGTGGTCGACGTGCTCGATGTCGACGGGGCACTGCTCGACGCAGGCACCGCAGGTGGTGCAGGACCACAGCACGTCCGGGTCGATGACGCCGTTCTCCTCGGCGGTACCGATCAGCGGACGCTCGGCCTCGGCGAGGGCGGCGGCGGGCACGCCGGCCAGCTGCTCCTCGCTCGCCTTCTCCTCGCCCTCCGTCGTCCGGCCGCCGCCGGCCAGCAGGTAGGGCGCCTTGGCGTGCGCGTGGTCGCGCAGCGACATGATGAGCAGCTTGGGGGAGAGCGGCTTGCCGGTGTTCCAGGCCGGGCACTGCGACTGGCAGCGGCCGCACTCGGTGCAGGTGGAGAAGTCCAGCAGGCCCTTCCAGGAGAAGTGCTCGACCTGGGAGACGCCGAAGACGTCGTCCTCGCCGGGGTCGGCGAAGTCGATCGGCTTGCCGCCGGACGTCATCGGCTGGAGCCCGCCGAGGGCCGTCTCACCGGTGGCGTTGCGCTTGAACCAGATGTTCGGGAAGGCCAGGAAGCGGTGCCAGGCCACGCCCATGTTCGTGTTGAGCGAGACCGTGATCATCCAGATCATGGTCGCGCCCAGCTTGATCATGGCGAAGAAGTACACGAGGTTCTGCAGCACGCCCACGCTCAGGCCCTTGAAGGCCAGCACCAGCGGGTACGAGGCGAAGTACGCGGCCTCGTAGTGGTCCACGTGGTGGAGCGCGCCCTCCAGGCCGCGCAGCACGTAGATCGCCAGGCCGATGACGAGGATGACGTACTCGACGAAGTACGCCTGGCCCATCTTGGAGCCGGTGAACCGCGACTTGCGGCCGGCCCGGGAGGGCAGGCTCAGCAGCCGGATCACCATCAGGACGGCGATGCCGAGGGTGGTCATGGCCGCGATGAACTCGATGTAGAGCTCGTACGGCAGGAAGCCGCCGATGACCGGGAGCGTCCAGTCGGCCTGGAAGAGCTGGCCGTAGGCCGTGATGATGGTCGGCGGCAGGGTCAGGAAGCCGATGGCCACGAACCAGTGGGCGACGCCCACGATGCCCCAGCGGTTCATCCGCGTATGGCCGAGGAACTCCCTGACCAGCGTCACACTGCGCTGGTAGGGGTTGTCGGTCCGGCTGCCGGCGGGCACGGGCTGACCGAGCCTGAAGTGCCTGACGAACTGGCCGACGGCGCGTGCGAGCAGCGCGACACCGACCACGGTCAGGACCAGCGACACGATGATCGCGGCGAGTTGCATGGGGAGGCTCCTCGGGCCTGCGAGGGAGATTACTAAGCGGTAACTTACCCAGTTCGTTCGAGACTACCCGCATCCCGTGCCGCACTGTAGCCAGGTGTGGGGTGATCTGAGTCGCTGAGGGTCACCTCAAAGGCGTTGAACGTGCTAGTCGTACCAAATAGTTAGATTGGCACTTAATGCCAGAGTGTGCCCCATGAGGCCACGCCGCCGTCGGCCCTCCCCGCAGGCGGTTGCGCGTAAGGAGCGGACAAGACTTGAGCCCGGATGACTCAGGTCTGTTGACCCGAGCCCGGCCGTCGTGCACACTTGAGCCTGTTGCACTCAAGTCAGCTGGAGGAACCAACCATGGCACGTGCGGTCGGCATCGACCTGGGCACGACTAACTCCGTCGTCAGCGTTCTGGAGGGCGGCGAGCCCACCGTCATCACCAACGCCGAGGGTGCCAGGACCACGCCGTCCGTCGTCGCCTTCGCCAAGAACGGCGAGGTGCTGGTCGGTGAGGTGGCCAAGCGCCAGGCCGTGACCAACGTCGACAGGACCATCCGGTCGGTCAAGCGCCACATGGGCACCGACTGGAAGATCGAGCTCGACGGCAAGCCCTTCAACCCGCAGCAGATCAGCGCCTTCGTGCTGCAGAAGCTGAAGCGGGACGCCGAGGCCTACCTGGGCGAGAAGGTCGCCGACGCGGTCATCACCGTCCCGGCGTACTTCAACGATGCCGAGCGCCAGGCCACCAAGGAGGCCGGCGAGATCGCCGGCCTGAACGTGCTGCGGATCGTGAACGAGCCGACCGCCGCCGCCCTGGCCTACGGCCTGGACAAGGACGACCAGACCATCCTCGTCTTCGACCTCGGCGGCGGTACGTTCGACGTCTCGCTGCTGGAGATCGGCGACGGCGTGGTCGAGGTCAAGGCCACCAACGGTGACAACCACCTCGGTGGCGACGACTGGGACCAGCGTGTCGTCGACTACCTGGTCAAGCAGTTCCAGTCCGGCCACGGCGTGGACCTGAGCAAGGACAAGATGGCGCTCCAGCGCCTGCGCGAGGCCGCCGAGAAGGCGAAGATCGAGCTGTCCTCGTCCACCGAGACCTCGATCAACCTGCCGTACATCACGGCCTCCGCCGAGGGCCCGCTGCACCTGGACGAGAAGCTCACCCGCGCCCAGTTCCAGCAGCTGACCGCGGACCTGCTGGAGCGCTGCAAGACGCCGTTCCACAACGTCATCAAGGACGCCGGCATCTCCATCAACGAGATCGACCACGTCGTCCTCGTCGGCGGCTCCACCCGTATGCCCGCCGTCGCCGAGCTCGTCAAGGAGCTGACCGGCGGCAAGGAGGCCAACAAGGGCGTCAACCCGGACGAGGTCGTCGCCATCGGCGCCTCGCTCCAGGCCGGTGTCCTCAAGGGCGAGGTCAAGGACGTCCTGCTGCTCGACGTCACCCCGCTGTCCCTCGGCATCGAGACCAAGGGCGGCATCATGACCAAGCTGATCGAGCGCAACACCACGATCCCGACGAAGCGCTCCGAGATCTTCACCACGGCCGAGGACAACCAGCCGTCGGTGCAGATCCAGGTCTACCAGGGCGAGCGCGAGATCGCGGCCTACAACAAGAAGCTCGGCATGTTCGAGCTGACCGGTCTGCCCCCGGCGCCGCGCGGCGTGCCGCAGATCGAGGTCTCCTTCGACATCGACGCCAACGGCATCATGCACGTCACGGCGAAGGACCTCGGCACCGGCAAGGAGCAGAAGATGACCGTCACCGGCGGCTCCTCGCTGCCGAAGGACGAGGTCGACCGGATGCGCCAGGAGGCCGAGCAGTACGCGGAGGAGGACCACCGCCGCCGCGAGGCCGCCGAGACCCGCAACCAGGGCGAGCAGCTGGTCTACCAGACCGAGAAGTTCCTCAAGGACAACGAGGACAAGGTCCCCGGCGAGATCAAGACCGAGGTCGAGGCCGCCCTCACCGAGCTGAAGGAGAAGCTCAAGGGCGAGGACACCGCCGAGATCCGCTCCGCCACGGAGAAGGTCGCCGCCGTCTCCCAGAAGCTGGGCCAGGCCTTGTACGCCGACGCCCAGGCCTCCCAGGCGGCCGCGGGTGACGCCGGCGAGCAGCCCAGGGCCGACGACGACGTGGTCGACGCCGAGATCGTGGACGACGAGCGCAAGGACGGTGCCGCGTGACGGAGGAGACCCCGGGCTTCGAGGAGAAGCCCGACGTCCCCTCCGGCGCCACTCCCGACGACGCCGAGCCGAAGGCCGCCTCCGAGGAGGGGGCGGCCCCGGCCGGGGACGCAAGCACAGATGCCGGTCTGCTGGCCCAGCTGGACCAGGTGCGCACGGCGCTGAGCGAGCGCACCGCGGACCTCCAGCGGCTCCAGGCCGAGTACCAGAACTACCGCCGCCGGGTGGAGCGGGACCGGATCACGGTCAAGGAGATCGCCGTCGCGAACCTCCTGACCGAGCTGCTTCCGGTGCTCGACGACATCGGGCGGGCCCGGGAGCACGGCGAGCTGGTCGGCGGCTTCAAGTCCGTCGCCGAGTCGCTGGAGACCGTGGCGGCCAAGATGGGCCTTCAGCAGTTCGGCAAGGAGGGCGAGCCCTTCGACCCGACGATCCACGAGGCCCTGATGCACTCGTACGCGCCGGACGTCACGGAGACGACCTGCGTCGCGATCCTCCAGCCGGGGTATCGCATCGGCGAGCGCACCATCCGCCCCGCGCGGGTGGCGGTCGCCGAGCCCCAGCCGGGCGCGCAGACCGTGAAGCCCGCCGAGGAGGGCGAGCCGAAGGCCGACGACAAGGAGAACGGTGGCCCGGACGAGGGCTGATGCTGAACGGATGAGGAAGGAGGGACGTCGAGGATGAGCACCAAGGACTTCATCGAGAAGGACTACTACAAGGTCCTCGGCGTCCCCAAGGACGCCACCGAGGCCGAGATCAAGAAGGCGTACCGCAAGCTCGCCCGCGAGTTCCACCCGGACGCCAACAAGGGCAACGTCAAGGCCGAGGAACGCTTCAAGGAGATCTCCGAGGCGAACGACATCCTCGGCGACCCCAAGAAGCGCAAGGAGTACGACGAGGCCCGCGCGCTGTTCGGCAACGGCGGCTTCGGCCCGGGCCCCGGCGCCGGCGGCGGCACCTTCAACTTCGACCTGGGCGACCTCTTCGGGGGCGCCCAGGGCGGGGGCGCGGGCGGCGGCTTCGGCGGCGGACTCGGTGACGTCTTCGGGGGCCTGTTCAACCGGGGCGGCGCGACCGGCACCCGGACCCAGCCGCGGCGCGGCCAGGACATCGAGTCCGAGGTCACCCTCAGCTTCACCGAGGCGATCGAGGGCGCGACCGTCCCGCTGCGCATGTCCTCGCAGGCGCCGTGCAAGGCCTGCTCCGGCACCGGCGACGCCAACGGCACCCCGCGGGTGTGCCCGACCTGCGTCGGCACCGGCCAGGTGGCGCGCGGCTCCGGCGGCGGCTTCTCGCTCACCGACCCGTGCCCGGACTGCAAGGGCCGCGGTCTGCTGGCGGAGAACCCCTGCGAGGTCTGCAAGGGCAGCGGCCGCGCCAAGTCGTCGCGGACCATGCAGGTGCGCATCCCGGCCGGGGTCTCGGACGGCCAGCGGATCCGGCTGCGCGGCAAGGGCGCGCCCGGCGAGCGGGGCGGCCCGGCGGGCGACCTGTACGTGGTCGTCCACGTCAAGGAGCATCCGGTCTTCGGGCGCAAGGGGGACAACCTCGTCGTCGTCGTGCCGGTGACGTTCGCCGAGGCGGCCCTCGGCGGCGAGGTCAAGGTGCCGACCCTGGGCGGCCCCCCGGTCACCCTCAAGCTGCCGCCGGGCACCCCGAACGGCCGCACGATGCGGGCCCGGGGCAAGGGCGCGGTCCGCAAGGACGGCACCCGTGGCGACCTTCTGGTCACCGTCGAGGTGAGTGTCCCCACGGACCTCACGGGGAAGGCTCGTGACGCGCTGGAGACGTATCGCGAGGCGACCGCGGGGGAGGACCCGCGGGCGGAGCTGTTCCAGGCCGCGAAGGGAGCGTGAGTCACGCCATGGACACCAACGGCCGTCGACGCAACCCGTATGAGCTGACCGAGGAGACCCCGGTCTACGTCATCTCGGTGGCGGCCCAGCTGTCCGGCCTGCACCCGCAGACCCTGCGCCAGTACGACCGCCTGGGGCTGGTGTCTCCGGACCGCACGGCCGGCCGCGGCCGCCGCTACTCGGCCCGCGACATCGAGCTGCTCCGCCAGGTGCAGCAGCTGTCGCAGGACGAGGGCATCAACCTGGCCGGCATCAAACGCATCATCGAACTGGAGAACCAGGTCGCGGCGCTCCAGTCCCGCGTCGCCGAACTCCAGTCCGCGCTGGACGGCGCGGCGGCGGCGATGCAGCAGCGCGAGGCCGCCGTGCACGCCTCCTACCGGCGCGACCTGGTGCCGTACCAGGAGGTGCAGCAGACGAGCGCGCTGGTGGTGTGGCGGCCGAAGAAGGCCAAGGACTAGGAAGGCCAAGGACTAGGAAGGCCAAGGACTAGTAAGGCCAAGGACTAGTAAGGCCAAGGACTAGTAAGGCCAAGGACCGCGAAGAAGGCCGAGGACCGGTCAGCGCGCACAGGTGAGGGGCCCGGAGAATCCTCCGGGCCCCTCACCTGTCTCATGCCATCTGTCTCACGTCACCTGGGTCACAGCCAGGGGTCCCAGATGCCGTACGCCCGCTCCCACATGACCTTCTCGCGGCCGGCCGGATCGCTGTAGACGGCCCGGTAGTAGTACAGCCCGAGCCGGTCCTCGTGCACCGTGCGGTCCAGGTGGGACTCCGGGGCGCCGGCCGCGCCCGTGGCGAGCGCGGTCCATGCGGCGGTGACCGGGTCCCACCGCTCGTAACGGTAGTCGGTCCAGTCCTCGCACGGCGGGTCGTAGATGGTCTCGCCGCAGCGGACGTGGAGCTCCGGGTACTGGTCCGTGCGGACGTCGGTGCCGGTCCAGCCCGGCGGGCGGGTGTCGGGCAGGGCGACGGAGACCGCCGCCCACTGCAAGGTCTCCGGGCCCTCGTCCAGGTACACGCGGTCGGTGGCGGCCACCCGGTAGACGTGCTCGCGCCCGTCCGGCAGCGTCGGGCAGAGGATCTCGGTCTCGGCCAGCGAGTCGCCCGTCACACAGCCCGCCGTCCACACCGTCTCCCCCGTGTCCGGGTCGGTGCTGCCCTGCCGGACGTGGTAGCCGATGACGTCGTCGTCGGCCGGCGGGTTCCAGGTGAGGCGGACGCCCATCGGGATGACCTCGGCCGTCAGGTCGGTGACCGCGGCGGGGCGCCGGGTGTCGTCGGTGGTGGCGGTGACCGGCTCGCTCGGCCGGGAGCGGTGCCCGTACCGGTCGACCACGACGATCCGGTACTCGTACGCGGTCTCGGACGCGCCGGTCCCCTCCAGGCAGTGCGAGTGGACGACCTGGGCGGCCGCCGCGTAGCCGGGGTCGTGCGCGTCCACCGTGCTGTACGTGTAGCTGTGGGGCGGCTCCAGCGGCCCCTCGCCGCCGAGCGGCGGCGAGCACTGCTCCACGGTCGTGCTCTGCCCGGTCGCGGGGTCCGTCCGGACGATGTGGTACGTCGACGGGTGGCGCTCGTCGGCGGCCCACGGGTCGGCGCTGCGCCAGGCCAGCTCCACGCCCTTCTGCCAGGACGACCGGGTGTAGAGCCGGTACGGCGCGATCGCCTCGGGCCGGTCCGCCATCCGCATCAGCACCTCGGCGGGCGCGGAGGCGTTGCCCAGGGCGTCCACCGCGCGGACCGCGTACCGGTACTCGTCCGCCAGCGCCACCTGCTGCCGGGGCACCACGTCGGTCACCGTGGTGGCGGCACCGGTGAGGGCGTTCACGTATCCGCCGGTGGCCGGGTCGCGCTGGAGCACCTGGTACGTGGCGGCGTCCGCCACGGGGGTCCACACCAGGTGCGGGACGCCGGCGTCGTAGTCGATCCGGAGGTCGGCGGGGACGGCCGGCGGGACCGTGTCGAAGAGGGCGAGCGTGGTGGCGGCGGAGTACGCCGACCAGTTGCCGGCCGCGTCGCGGGCCCGGCCGCGGTAGGTGACCCGGGAGCCGTCGGCGGGCTGTCCCGGGTCGCAGAACGCGCCCCTGGTGCCCTCGTACACCGGGGTCCAGGCGCCCGTGGCCGCGTTCTGCCGCTGCGCCTGGTACAGCGCGATGTCGGCCGCGTTCTCCGACGTCGTGACGAGCTGCGGAGCCGCGAGCCTGTCGTCGTCCGGGCAGACGTCCTGCTCGACGAAGGGCGCCGCGGGCGGTGTCCGGTCGACGGTGGTGACGGACTTCTCCGCGGTGCCGCCCGACTCGTTGCCCGCCTTGTCGTAGGCGCGGACCTGGTAGGCGAAGACCTGCCCGGTGGCGGGCGGCGCGTCGGTGTGGGCGGTGGCGGTGGTGGCGGCCAGCCGGGTCCAGGCGCCGCTCGGCGTCAGCCGGCGGTAGACGCGGTAACCGGCGAGGTCCATCTCCTTGTTCCTCGCCCAGGAGACCACGGCCTTGCGGGTGACGGTGTCGTAGGAGACGGCCGCGCCCGTCGGGGTGAGCGGCCGGACCGTGTCGACGCTCGCCGAGGTGCGCGGGGTGTAGGCGAACCTGACGTTCGCGCCGCCGGTCCAGTTGACGAAGTCGACACGCAGGCTGTGCGGGCCCTTGGGGATCGTGAGGTTGACCGTCCTGGTCACGGTCGCCGACACGTTCTTCCACAGGTTGATCTTGAGTGAACCGTCGAGGTACACCCGGATCCCGTCCTGGGCGGAGGCGGCGAAGGTGAACGGCCCGCCGGAACCGAAGTCGCGGGTCACGCTCCAGCGGACGCCGAACCCGTCCCTGGGCAGCCCGGTGGCGGGCGCGCCGGTGCCCCAGCTCTCGGCGACGGTACTGTCGCAGTCGGTCCTGCGGGGCGTGCCCGAGAAGCCGGTGTTCGCGTAGAACTGCCGCTTGAACACGGGGGAGGTACAGGTCGTCGCCGCGGACGCGGGGGCCGTGACCGCGGCGAGCAGACCGCCCGCCGTGGCGAACACGGCGGCCGTCGCGGTCACCGCCGTGATGCGGCTGGCTGGGTTCATTCGGTCCTCTGTCGGGATGGAGACGGGCTGAGGCCAAAGCTCATGATCACGACTCGTGGTGAAAGGGAATGGTTGTACGCTTCCGTGTGGGCGCCTCAACTCCCCTTGTGTGGAGGGCTCGTGAAGGGTTCGGGCGGCTGTTCCGCCGGGTGTTCACGACCTGAGCGGAACGTGATGTTGCCATCTCGTTAAGTAGTTTCCCTTGACGCCGGGAGGCGTCGACGCGTTGGCTTTTCAGTCATCCGGGCCGCAATGCCGCGGCCACCTCCGGAAAGCAGCAGAAGTGGGCTCCTCCATGCGTCGTCGTTTCGCCATATCCGTGGTCGCCTCGTCGTTGGCTCTGTCACTGGCAGGCTGTGGCGCGCTGGGGGCGACGAGCGACACCAGTGACGCGAGTCCCACCAAGGGCAACGACATCACCGTGGGCCTGCTGCTGCCGGAGACGGCCAACACGCGCTACGAGAAGTTCGACTACCCGATCATCAAGGAGCGGGTGGCCGCGCTCACCCAGAACCGCGGCAAGGTCGTGTACGCCAACGCCGAGGCGGACGCCGGCCAGCAGGCCGCCCAGTTGCAGCAGATGGTCGACGACCAGGTCGACGTCATCCTGCTGGACGCCGTCGACTCGCACGGCGTCGCCGAAGGGGTGCAGAAGGCCAAGGACGCGAACATCCCGGTCATCGCCTACGACCGGCTCGCCGAGGGCCCGATCGACGCGTACATCTCCTTCGACAACGAACTCGTCGGCGAGGTGCAGGGCCGTTCCCTCGTCGAGGCGCTGGGCAGCGGCATCGACAGCTCCGACAAGATCGTCATGATGAACGGCTCGCCCACCGACCCGAACGCCAAGCAGTTCAAGCAGGGCGCGCTGTCCGAGCTGAACGGCAAGGTGACGATCGCCCAGTCCTTCGACACCAAGGACTGGAAGCCGGAGAACGCCGAGGCCAACATGGCCCAGGCGATCGAGCAGATCGGCAAGGACAACATCGCCGCCGTCTACGCCGCCAACGACGGCATGGCGGGCGGCGTCATCCAGGCCCTCCAGGCGGCCGGCGCGACCGAACTGCCGCCGATCACCGGGCAGGACGCGGAACTGGCCGGTGTGCAGCGGATCGTCGCCGGCCAGCAGTACATGAGCGTCTACAAGTCCTATCCGCAGGAGGCCGAGGCCGCCGCCGAGATGGCCGTGGCCAAGGTGCAGGGCCGGGACATCCAGTTCGACGCGCTCGCCCGGGACCGGGTGGACAGCCCGACCGACAAGGGCATCCCGGCCCAGCTGGTGTCGGTGGTGGCGCTGACCCGGGAGAACATCGAGGAGACGGTGATCAGGGACGGCATCTACCAGGTGTCGGAGATCTGCACCGCCGAGTACCAGGAAGCCTGCGCGGCGATCGGGCTCTCGTAGCGGGCGGCCGGTGCGGAACGCGCCCTCCGGCCGCCCCCGGTCTCATCCGGGCCTCTTTCGGGTCCTCCGGGCCTTCCCGCCTTCCCGGCCTTCCTCGGGGTCTTTCCTGGGCCTTCCCGGGCCTTCCTCCGGGT